>JAPWUU010000129.1 GCA_028275365.1 Candidatus Caldatribacterium sp. | reverse complement strand
TCTATAGCGCCATGGCCGATCTTGCTTTGGAGCTCCATGATACCACCCTTTTTGCAGCCTGCAGGACGCTCTGGGAAAACGTCACAGAACGCCGGATGTACATCACCGGGGGCCTTGGGTCTTCGGCCCAGGGTGAGGCGTTCACCTTCGACTACGATTTGCCTCCCGACCGGGCCTATGCCGAGACCTGTGCCAGTATTGGCTTGGTTTTCTGGGCCCACCGGATGCTCCGTCTTGAGGTGGACCGAACTTATGCCGACGCCATGGAACGGGCTCTATACAACGGGGTGTTGAGCGGTATGTCTCTGGACGGTACCGCCTACTTCTATGTGAATCCCCTCGAGGTTGTGCCCGAGGCGGTGCAAAAAAGGCACGACCTGCAGCACGTGGTGCTGTCCCGCCAGAAATGGTTCTCCTGTGCCTGCTGCCCACCAAACCTTGCCAGGCTCCTCGCCTCTTTGCCCTCCTATCTCTATTCAGAGGACGGGGAAACCCTCTACGTTCACCTTTTTGCCGAGAGCGAAGTGACTGCGAGCCTCGAAAGAGGACGGGTTGTCCTCTTGCAGAAGACCGGTTACCCCTGGGAGGGGGACATCCGCTTTGAGGTGTTCCCCGAAACGCCCCAGGAGTTCACCCTGGCGGTGCGGATTCCTGGGTGGTGTCGGGAGGCGAAAATCCGGGTGAATGGGGAGGAAGCCGACGTCTCTCCCCTTGTCGAGAGGGGGTACGCGAAGATTCGACGGCTCTGGCAGAGGGGAGACCGGGTGGAGCTTTCCCTTGCTATGCCCGTTGAGCGGGTACGGGCGCATCCTGGAGTGCGTGATGCTTCGGGAAAAGTAGCCCTGCAGCGAGGCCCTGTGGTGTTTTGCCTTGAGGAAGCGGACAACGGTCCGGGGCTTTCGCAGATTGTTTTGCCTGAGGATGCTGAGCTCTGTGCGGCGTTTCGTCCAGAGCTCCTTGAGGGTGTCGTGGTGCTCTCCGGGGAAGCGGAAAGGGAGGTTCCCGCCTCAAGCCGTCTCTATGCCTTCCGTCGACCTGAAAGACGCAGAGTTCCCCTCACCGCTATCCCCTACTATGCCTGGGGGAACCGGGGGATGGGAGAGATGGCGGTGTGGATCCGCGAAAAGTAGCCCCATCGGAAGCCGGGATCTCTACCGCTTCTTTTCCCGGAGGGCCCTGAGGTCGCTCTCAAAGAGCTTCCAGTTGAGCACCGCATGGCCTATCCCCAGGGCGAGAAAAAGGAACCCTCCCACAGGGTGTGCTCTGGTAGCGAAGTTCCAAAGCGGCAGAGGCATCACGCCTCCGCGCTGGGCAACAAGGAGGATGCTCCCTGTGGTGACCATGAAAAGGAGAAAAATAAGCATCAAAAGTGCTACAACCCCGCGAATGCGGATGGTGGTTTTCGTCACGGTGCTCACCTCTTTTAGCCGAAAGATTCCGGACAGGGCATGAAATCCCAGGCTCTGCCCGGTTGCCACTGCCGGGAACTTTAAAGAAGCAGGCGCCCGTTTTTCAGGTCGTCGATGAGCTGGCTGATGTTTCTTTTTGTAAGGACGCCCTTTTCGACGAACCAGGCAAAGAGGAGGTCGTAGAATTCGGTGTTCCCCGTACTCTGGCTGGCGACAAGGTTTGTGAAGTGGCGGAGCTGGTTGTCGGTGGGAGGGTCAGGGGGAGGCAGGAGTTCCGGGGAAAGGTACTTTTTCAGGCGAAGGTAGAGCCTTGCGGTGGCGATGGCGTCCTGGGCGTTGTAGCGAGCGATATCGAAGTACCGCCCTTCGAGGAAGGCGTTGTGGACCGTTGACCCATCTATTCTGCTCTTATTGAGGGATATGCCGAACCTCCGGCACACGAAATCCAGGGCGTACCGGTATCCAGGGATCGAGCAAGAGAGGAACTGGGCAAGGTCCAGATGGCCGTCGGAAAAACGGGGAGAATGTGATGCGGCAATAAACGGCGGAAGGTCCAGGCTGTGGATCATGCTCCGGAGGCGGAGAACCGGGAGGTCAAAGCTTTGACCGTTGTAGGTCACAAGGAGCTCTGCGCCCTCGAGGTCCTGCCAGAGCTCCTCAAGGAGGAGCTCTTCAGCTTCGAAGAGGTTTTCCTCAGGACTCGGGCAGAGAACAGGCGTATAGTGAATGGGGAAGGCATGGAGTTCCCGGACTTCCTCACCGCTACTTGAGACGTAGTACACGGAGACTCCGGTAATTTTCCCTTCCTCCACCCAGGCTACAGCGGCGGAAATCACCTGGAGGACGTAGGGGTTCAGGGCGAGCTCCTGCTCGAGCTCTTCATCAGAACGATCCTTCTCCCCTCGCGTCCGGAGGTAACGGTAATCGAGAAACCCAAGGTCTTCGATTGAGGCAAAGGTCTCAATGTCAACGGCTGCAACTCGCAATGTTCCCACCAGGAGTATACTACCGGAACCTCGCTTTTCCGGCAAGAGAGGGTGGGTGGGTTTGTTTGGGTTCTTCTCATGCTTGATGCTATCGATAGAAATATACGGAGAATCTGGGGCGTCCCTTATCCTTAAAATACTTCCGAGGGGGTGAGAAGAGAGAAAAAGCCTGTGCTACGAAGTCAGTTCCTGCACCATTTCCTTTGAAGGGAGGAGGAAACGTGAGGCGCTTGGTGATTCTTGCGGTTGTCGGCATGGTGCTTCTGGGTCTTTTGAGCTGGGGACAGGCCTTTGCCGCAGGCAAATACCGTTTCATCTTCATTTCCCATGCCGGTGAAGAGAATCCCTTCTGGGCTGCAGTGTACAAGGGAGCGCAGGATGCGGCGAACCTCCTGGGGGTGGATTTCACCTTTGTCCGTCCTAAAGAGGAGGGTGATCTGGCGGCACAGCTTGCAAACTTCAAGGCCGCTTTAGCTCAGAAGCCTGACGGCATCATTACCACCATCCCGCACCCTGATATGTTCGACGAAGTGATCAAGGAGGCCATCGACGCCGGCATCCCTGTTATCTGCTCCAATACTGACGACCCTGAAGGTGCAAAAGGCAATGCCCGCTTGGCCTACATTGGGCAGGACCTGGAGCAGGCCGGGTACTTCCTTGCTTCGAAGCTCACCGAAGGGCTTCCGGCAGGAGAAAGGTACCATTTCCTCATCAGCGTTGGCGGTCCTGGCCTTGTATGGGCGGAGCAGCGTGCGAAGGGCATCATCCGGCGCCTTGAAGAGCTTGGGTATACCTACGAGCGTCTTGATACTACCATGAAGATGGATGTGGCACAATCCCGGATTCAGGCGTACCTCCAGGCTCATCCCGAAACCAAAGGGGTCATCGCAGTTGAGTACAATCATGCTTCT
>JAPWUU010000128.1 GCA_028275365.1 Candidatus Caldatribacterium sp. | reverse complement strand
GAAGTTGGGACGGTGCGTGATTTCTCCCACCACCCTGAAAACTCCCTCTTTCCCCGAAACCGGCGCTACCGAAGCTTTGACGTCAAAACGGGGCAAAAAGGCGTAGAGCACCCCGGCACAGGCCCGGACCGCGGTGGGGAGGAGGATGGATTGCTGGTCCCGTATCGTGTGGGGGTTCATGACGTACAGTTTCCCCCGCCAGAGGACAGAGGACTGCCGCCACCACCGGTCCAGGAACCCTCCCCGCGCCAGGGCCCGGTAGCGGTGTCCGTCGGTGGTGGAGTACAGGTATCCGTCCCTCCCGTCCTCAAGCCTCTCTAAGGACGTGAGGCATACCGTCCGGGGATGGTGTCCTGGGAGAAAAAGTTGGCGTTGGTGTAGGAGGCGACATCCCGCATGAGGGCTTCGGCGTCAAAGCGAAAATACCTGAGATTCGCCGGACGCCCTCTCTCCAGGGCCTCATGGAGGTGGTCGCCGGAGGTGCCGCGCTCGTAGGGGTCGGAATCCCCAAGAATGGCCGCATGACCGTCGTTGCGCACATGGGCCGGAACAGTCATATCCGCCACCATATGCATCACTTCTCCTACTGCCCGCCAGGCTTTACCGTAGAAATCCCCGGGGTTCTTGCTCTCGATGGCTTTCTTCAGGTACTCCTTGGCCTGGATCCAGCCGTACTCCTGGTCGAAGAGCCCTAAGAACTCGATGGTGTCCTCAGGACGGGTCCGGAAAGTCCAGGTGACGGCATCCCGCTGCGGGTTGTCAAAGGTGGTTCCCCCGAGGAAGCGAACAAGCCGCACCAGAAACTGCTGGTCGGTGAGGTAAGGCCTTTCGGGATTCTTCGGATCGTAAAAGTGGAGGAGGGCCATGGGGCCTTCGGGCTCGTACACTCGCCCCTCCAAATCACAGGCAACGCCCTGGAGGGAATCGAGCACTTCCTGCCCGAGGAGCCTGCGGAGGGGATAGGGGAAGGCGCCGATGGTGATACTCTCAAGAATCCTCCGGGCTTCAGGGCTGCCTTTTTCGAGGAAAAGCCCGAATCCGAGCTGGACATCCCCCAGGAACACCATGAAGGCTTCTTTCCCCATGAATTCGGCCCGGTAGAGGGAAGTGGTGACACCTCCGATGGTGATGGGTTCCTCAGTGAAGGGGGTACCGCTCTGCTTCACTTCTTCAATCGGGCCGGCAGCATATTCTCCGCTCAGGACCACAAGGATATCGGCACTCTGGAAGATTTGTTCTCCTTCCGGAGGCTCTCCTTCCCAGAGGGGATGGATGAACCCTCCCAGGTCACCGGGTCTTTCCCCAAAAACCCGGAACCACCCCTCCGGAAGCTCCAGAGTGAGATGAGCGATGGTATGGGTCTTCCACTCCGCAGCTTCTCCAGGGACACCAGAGGAAATGCCGATGGCGAGCACAAGGAAAAGAAGTGGGAACTTCCAGTGCATTGCGCCTCTTTCCCCTCCTTTTCGAGGTGTTTGGAGTATTGTAGGAAAAAGAGCGGAAAGTGCCCACAAGCCCTCGCAGCAATCTCCCCCTTCGGGACTTTCAAAGGACGTGTACTTGCGAAAAGCCCGAGGCTCTGGCTTATCGTACGGGCGGATTTACAAACCAGAAGCCGGCCACTCCTGTCCTTTCCCCTGTTCAGGCTCTATGGTAAAATTCCCCACCGTACTGACAACCACGGTGCCCTCTCCTGTGGTTTCCTGAAAGGACTGGCTGGATGCTGCGGATTTCTCATCTTGCAGAAATCCAGGATGCAAACCCTTCTCTGCGCAGGACATAGCCTGAAAGGCAAAACGCCCCTGGGCAAAGAGAGAACAAGGTCCATTCTCTCAGGTACTCAAAAGCCTACAGTACAATCGCCTTGGGTAAATACATCGAACGCCTGGCCAGGACGTGTCCTGCTTAGAAAGAGAGCTGTTCCCCTATTGCCACCCCGCAAGGAACGGTGAACCTGACACCGTTACTGGAGACTCCGTTTACGGTGACCACGATATCCCCGGTGGTGGTCACAGGGACGAGGACGGTGATCTGGGTACTGGACCACGAAACGACCCCGGCAGGGACTCCGTTGAAGGTCACCACGCTTCCTCCCTGGGTATCGGCAAAGCCGGTCCCCTTGATGACCACCGTTTCTCCTGGTGCACCACAGGTAGGATGCACTTCGGTGATGGACGGTGGCTCAAGTGAGGGCGTGGAAAGCGGAACACCGCCGTTTTCGCAACCAGAAAGGGCAAAAAACGCCAAAGCCACGATCAAAAACCACATTCTCCCCATGTATACTCCCCCCTCCAAGGGACAAAAAGACCCCGGCTCAGGGCAAAAGGCCCTGAGCCGGGGTAGCATCGGGCTATGGAGTGACCACTCCAGTCGCCACGTTCAAGGCAGCGTTGAACGGATTGCCGGCCTTATCGGTCACCCCCATGAGCGGGGCGTAGGCAAAGAACACCTGAATCTGGTCACCGGCAATTAGGCGGTCGGTCATCCAGTTTCCGGTGAGGGTAACGCTTTTCCGATCTGCACTGAGGGCCACCTGGGTGACGTGGAAAGTGCTTCCTCCCGGACAGATAAGGCAGGTAACACTCCAGACCGCGGGCAACGTAAAAACATTCATATCCCCAACCACAATCTCCTCATTGAAGTACACCACAATGGTCGGGGCATTGCCCAAAGGAGCATCGGCCTTTGCCGAGAGCGAATGGAGGTAGGGCCCGGTTCCATCGACGACGATGGTGAAGGGAGTCCTGCTACTCTCCGGTAAACTCCCCTGGGTAGCGGTGAACGAGAGGTTATAGGTGCCCTCGGTGGTCCCGGAATTCCACGTCCAGGTGAACTCCCCACTTGGCAAAGCCGAGGTCTGGTCGATTACGGTACCGTCGAGGTAGACCTTGATCACCGCACTGCTTGGGGCAGTCCCCTGGAAGTAAACATTCTGGGAGAAACGAACCGGATCACCACTCTGGAGGATTCTTCCGGTAACCGGCGAACCTTCACGAACAATGGTGATGCTCGGAGCGGCCGTTCCCGGGGTTGAAATCGGAGTAGGCGCCGGAGAAGGCCCCGGAGTCCCCCCGCAGCCCACGAGAACCACACAGAGAAGAACAGAAAACACGAGGAAAAGGAACCACTTTCGACGCATGCTTTCCCCTCCTTTGCAGGTGATGCACTCATTATACTCCCCCAGAAGGCGAAAATCAAAAACCCGACCCCATACCCAGCCCAGGAAGTGCTACAATATTCCCCGAAAGGAGGGAGAGGAAGAGCATGCGAAAGAGGAACACCCTGGTGCTCTGCATCGTTACCATGCTCTTTGCCACCTTCG
>JAPWUU010000127.1 GCA_028275365.1 Candidatus Caldatribacterium sp. | reverse complement strand
CCCTCACCGCCGCAGAACAGGCCCTGCAGAACCAGGCCTTTGAGGATGTGCTTGCCCACTGTCAGGAGGCTATTGCGATATTCCCTGAGCGGCCGATTCCCTACGTTGTGGCCGCCATTGCTGCAGAAAAACTCGGCAGGACCAACGAGGCTGAGCACTTCCGGCAGAGCGCCCGGGCGCTCTATGAGAAGGAAGAGGACCTCTTCCTCGAAGAGGCGGGCTGGTACTTCCGGGCAGGAATGCTTAAAGAGGCGAAGGGTTGCATCGCTCGGGTGCTGCGAAAGGACCCGGAAAACCTCACCGCCCTGAATCTCCTTGGTTCAGTCTACGAGGCAGAGGACAACGTCGTTGAAGCCCTCAAGGTGTACCAGCTCGTCCTGGAACTTGCGGAAAAGAAAAACGAAATCACTCTCATCCCTGTAGCCAAGATGAAAATCGGGATGCTCCAGCTCAGGCTCCCGCTGAGCCTTCCTCTTCCTTCTCCAAGCGGCGAATAGTTCGTGTGGCCACAAGATGTATCCCTGTTCCAAGGAGGTCCTCCACAAGAACTTCCCCTCGCCGGACGGGAGCAGTGACTTCAAAGGTACGCAGGAACTCCATGAGTTCGAAAATGCGTTCTCTGGGGAAGGGCGCAGAGGTTCGCACCGGGAGCCGGGGGATCTCTCCCCCCAGGATGCGAATCGTTGTCGTCACCACCCGACAGGGAGAGGTGACTTCCTGCCGGGCGTACTCCTGTCCCCGGGGGCATCCACCCCGAAGGACAAGGCCATCTGGCCCCTGCTCTACCCCGATGCGGCATCCCAGAGGACACACGATACAGAACACTTCAGAGAACGTCGACGTGTTTTTCCCCACGGAGGACAACCTGCACCTCCCCCTTTTCTTCTGGCCAAGGTATCCGGGCAAGGTCAAGACGGATCATTTCTCCTGGCCGACAGAGAGGAAGAGCAACGGAATGGAACTCCCTTCCGTTGTGGATGAGGGAAAGGCGAGCCTTCTTGAGGCCTTCCTTTGGCCGGACGTAGAGGAAACCGTCCTTCCCCCTTCGAATCCTCTGAGGGAATAGCGCCGCCACCCCCTCCAGGGGAGAAAGGACAAAACGAGGTGGTGTGTACCCTTCAGCCTCCCCGATTCTCCGCCCGATTCGCAGCGCGCTCTCCGTAACGTAGTCGACAAGGTCGAAGACACCCACGACATTCCCGCAGGCGAAAAATCCCGGAACATCGCAGGCAAAGTCCTCGTCCACAAAGGGCCCACCACTTAAAGGACACAGGGGAATCCGGGATTTCTTGAGGAGCTCGCTCTCGGGGACAAGACCGACGGAAAGCAAAAGCGTATCACAGGGGAGGAGACGCTTCTCACCCACTGGGTTTCCCTTCTCGTCCACCTTTCCCACCACAACACCCTCTACCCGCTCTTTTCCAAGAACCTCCAAAACGGTATGGGAGAGAAGGAGAGGAATCCGGAAATCCAGAAGACACTGAACGTAGTTTCGTAAAAGTCCGCTCAGGGTGGGACGAATTTCCACCACCGCCTCAACCTTCACCCCCTCAAGGGTCAGCCGGCGAGCCATGATAAGGCCGATGTCTCCTGACCCCAGAATCACCGCTCTTCTCCCTGGAAGGTACCCCTCAATATTCACTAAGTACTGGGCACACCCTGCGGTAAAAATTCCCGCCGGCCGAGTCCCCGGAAGACGAATCATGCCCCTGGTTCGTTCCCGGCACCCCACTGCAAAGACCACAGTCCGAGCATGGAAAATCCATACCCCTTCCCGGTTCACAGCCACCACACGCCGGTCCTCGCCAACCTCAAGGACAGTGGTGTCGGTGAGAACCTCCACTCCGGTTTTCTCCAGCGCTTCGATGTAACGCTCCGCGTACTCCGGGCCGGTGAGCTCCTCTCCGAAAAGACGGAGTCCAAATCCGGGATGGATGCACTGGTTGAGAATTCCCCCAAGATGAGGGTTTCGTTCAAGGAGGAACACCCTCCGCGCTCCCCACTCCCACGCCGAGAGTGCAGCAGCCATCCCCGCCGGTCCTCCACCAATGACCACAACCTCTGCGTCAACGGACCTCGGCATACGCTGCCACCTCGTCCCTCCGGAGGACATAGAACGAACCGGGACCGGATTTCCGAAGGCCATGGACAGGAATGCCACCCTCGTTCTCCAGAATCCGGGGAAGGTGCATGCCGCAGAAACTCCCCTGGCATCGTCCAGCAAAAACCCGAACTCGCCGTTTCAGCCCATCGAGGGTCCGGGCGGGGGGATTTGCCCGGAGCGCTCGCTTCACTTCCGCAAGGGTGACCTCTTCACAACGACAAACAATCTTCCCCCAGTCGGGGTCTTCACGGATCAGGCATTCCCGTTCTTCAAGAGAGCACTCCCGGAAGGCCCGGGAAGGAACCCGAAGGCGAAAATCGTTCCTCTCCCGGAGAGGAAGACCACGCCTGGCAAGGAGTTCACCCACGTATTCGGCGATGCCGAAACACGCGGTGAGTCCTGGAGACTCAATACCAGCAAGGTGGAGCACACAGGGCAGCGAGGGAGAAAAAGCGATGAGGAAATCCCGCTCAGGGAGTGTTGGCCGTACCCCGGAGAACGTCGTGATCACCCGGTCAAGAGGAACGTCAGGGACAAGTCTTTGCACTCCCCGTTCAACCTCAAGAAGGCCCTTTCTGGTGGTGGCGGTGTCCTCTCCCTGAGTAGGTTCGAAATTCGGCCCAAGAAGGAGATTGCCCTCTGGAGTTGGAGCAACAAGAATACCCTTACTCTTTTCTGTGGGCACCGGATACAGCACGCAGCGCACGAATCCCTGGCATTCCCGATCAAGCACAAAGTACTGTCCCCGGAAAAAGGAAAGCGGTGGCAGAGAATCCCCAAGGTTTCGAGCAAGGTGGACCGCAGAGGCACCGGCGCAGTTCACGAGGAAGCGAGCGTGGTAGACCGTCCCATCGCCACAGCGAATGCGCAGAAACCGACCCGAGGGCTCTGCAGCAACGACTTCTTTTCCACAGCAAATCTCTACCCCATTGAGGGCTGCACCCTCCGCCAAAGCAATGGTTAAAGCGAAAGGAGAAATAACCATAGTCTCCGGGTCAAAATACCCAGCGTGGATTTCGGGGTTTACCCGAGGCTCAATTGCGAGAACCTCCTTTGGCGAAAGGATGGCCGCTTCCGCAATTGCTCCCCGCTTTTTGAGCACCTCAAGGTGCCTGGCTTCCTCCCTGGAAAAGGCAAGCGTTAGCGCCCCGCACCGCAGGGGCGAAAGGCCAAGTTCCCGAAAAGCTCTCTCAAACCAGGAGAGAGAGCGAAGGTGCACTTCCCCCTTCAGCGTTCCCGGGG
>JAPWUU010000126.1 GCA_028275365.1 Candidatus Caldatribacterium sp. | reverse complement strand
GACATACCAGAACGTCAGTTTCATCCGGATGCTTCGGAAACGGAGCTCTACCCTTGCAATTTGTACCCCACTCCCCTCACGGTATGGATGAGCTTCCGCTCAAAGGGCCTGTCAATTTTTTCCCGGAGGTATTTGATGTACACGTCTACGATGTTCGAGGAGTACTCAAAGTCGTACCCCCACACGTGCTCCAGAATCTGCGTCCGGGTGAAGACCCGCCCAGGATGATGAGCCAGGAACTTGAGGAGTTCAAACTCCCGGGTGGTGAGCTCGATGACCTGGTCCCCCCTCTTCACCTCCCGGGTCAGGAGGTTGATGGTGAGATCTCCTACCCGGAGAATCGCCCCCTCGGCGTTCCTGTGCCTCCGCATGAGGGCCCGGATGCGAGCAAGGAGTTCCTCAAAGGCAAAGGGCTTTACAAGGTAATCGTCGGCCCCCAGGTCGAGTCCCCGAACCCGGTCCTCGACATCGTCCTTGGCGGTCAGCATGAGGACTGGAGTGGTGTTCCCTGCCTGCCGGAGCCTTCGACAAACCTCGAATCCGTCGACCTTGGGAAGGAGGATATCGAGGACGATCAGGTCAAATTCCCCGTCCCGGGCAAGCTCTAAGCCCTCCTCTCCGTCAGAGGCCACCTCGACCACGTATCCCTCTTCTTCGAGGCCTCGCTTCAAAAAGCCGACAATGTGCTTATCGTCCTCCACGAGGAGAATCTTCATGGCGCCACCAGAGTACCATATCCCCCTTCCCCATCCCCAGGTTCCCACAGAGCTCGTCACCCGAGGATGAAGAAGACAAAGCCCATCTCCACAGCAAGGAGGAAAATGAGGAGGGCAAAGAGGAGGACAAAGCGAAGGCGAAAGGCAGAGAGAAGCAACGCAAGCTCGGGAATACTCACCCCTCCCGCCCCGCTCACCAGGAAAGCCACAATGACCCCGGGACTCACCCCTTTTTCCAGGAAGGCTTTCCCCAGAGGCAACACCAGTTCTGCCCGCAGGTACAGGGGAATCCCAAGGAGCGAGACCCAGAGAATTGCCCTGGGGTCCCGGGGGGCAATGACCCGGAAGATAAGGTCCTGCGGGAGGAAAAACTCCACCAAAACCCCAAGGGCACTCCCGAGAAGGAGGAAGGGGAGAATGCTTTTTGCAAGGTCCCACACCCCACAAAGCACCCGCCGGAATTCTCCTCGCAGAACGCCCCTCTCCCGGGAAAGGGGGAGATTCCTGGAGCGGGGACAGTCATCCCGCACCCAGAGCGACACCGGCGTCAGAGCGAAGAGAGACCCCAAAAGCACGGTCTGGGAGAAGACGAGGACGGTATACAGGACTGCTCGCTGCCACCCAAAAAGGGTGGCAAGAAATGAGGCCAGAATGGGGTTGAGAAGCGGCGAAATGAGGAGGAACGAAGCCACCGCCTCGAATGGAACCCCAAAACGGAGGAAGGAAATCGCCAGAGGAACGGTGGAATACGAACACAGAGGGGTCAGGGCACCAAAGGCTCCCCCGAGAAGGCTCGAAAGCACTGCAGGCCTTTTGCGGGTCAGGATGTTCTCGATGCGTTCCTCCGGGAAGAAGAGGAGCACCCATTCCAGGGCGAAAGCAATCCCAAGGAACAGGAGGGCGAGTTCTCCCGCACCGAGCAGAAACTCCAAAACGGCTGCAAGAAGAAGCATCGTTCCCTATCCTCCCGGCTCCACAACCGGTGTTTTCAATATACCCGAAAAATGGCCGAAATGCCAGAAACTTGCAAAAACAGGTATGCAACCCCGGGGGACCTCCGCTCCCGCATCGTGTACCCTGCGGTATAATACGGCCAAAAACGGAGGAGGACAACCATGGTCCACATCCCTGAAGACATCCTGAACCTCCCCCGCTCCGGCATCCGGGAACTCATGGGCATGGCGCTCTCGCTCCCCGGGGCCATTCGTCTTGAGATGGGCGAGCCCCACTTCCCCACGCCCCGGCCAATTCTCGAAGGGCTCAGGGACTTCTTCTTCCAGGGAGAAATCCGCTACACCCCTACGGTGGGCATTCCGAGCCTTCGGGCAAAAATCGCCGAAAAGCTCAGAAAAGAGAAAGGCTGGGAGGTCACTCCCGATGAGGTCATCGTGCTCCCCGGGTCGCTCTTCGGAACGGTGACGGTCTTCCGTACGATTCTCGGGCCTCAGGACGAGGTGCTCGTGCCAGACCCGGGATTCACCAACCACCTCTTCCAGGTGGGTCTTTGCGGCGGCCGGGCCATCCACTACCACCTCCGCCCCGAGAACGAGTACCTTCCTGATTTTGCCGAAATCGAGCGGTGCATCACTCCAAAAACCAGAGCCATTCTCGTGAACTCGCCCTCAAACCCGCTCGGCGTGGTTTTCCCCCGCGAAGTCCTTGAAACCTTAGCTCGCCTTGCGGAAACATACGACCTCCTCGTCGTCTCCGATGAGGCCTACGAGAAGTACGTCTACCGGGGAGAACACCTGGGGCTTTTCCGGTTTGTTGCTCCTGAGCGCCTGGTGAGCATCTTCTCCTTCTCCAAAACCTACGCCCTCACCGGATGGCGGGTGGGGTACATGGTGGCGCCGAAAGACCTCGTGCCCCATTTTGCCAAAGTTGCCGAATACCTCATCGCCTGTACCTCTCACCTCTCCCAGAAGGCGGCAGAAGTTGCCCTTGATCTTCCCGAAGAGGAAGTCCAGAAAATGGTGGAGTACTACAGGGGCAATGTCCGCGTGGCCTCAGACCTCCTCAGGGATGGGGGTTTTCGCTTCTTCGAACCCCAGGGAGGCTACTACATCTGGGTCGATGTGCGGGAGTTCGGCATGACCTCTCTGGACTTCTGCAAGACCTTCCTCCGGGAGAAATCCGTCGCCCTGGCCCCTGGAGATACTTTTGGCGAGAGCGGTGAAGGGTTCGTGCGAATCTCCATCTGCCGGAAGAGGGAAGACGTGGAAGAAGGCATCCGGAGACTTGTGGCCTTCAGGAGGGAAAGGCGATGAACGTCCCGGTTCTCGCCCTCACCATGGGAGACCCTGCTGGAGTGGGGCCGGAAATCGTGGTAGGGACTCTGGCCCACTGGGACCTTGAGGCCGAGGCCTGTGTGGTGGGTGATCGAAGGGTTCTCGCAGAAGCCGAGCGCATCCTTGGTGTTTCCATCCCCTGGAAGGAGGCCCGCTTCCCCCTTGAAGGCAACGGACCCTTCCTCCTTGACCTTGCCAACGCCGACCCAAAGACCTTCTCCTTTGGAGAGATTTCCCCACTCTGCGGGCAAGCGAGCTTTGAATACGTCCGCAAAGCAGTGGAGCTTGCCCTCTCGGGTTTTGTCGATGCTTTGGTCACCGCCCCCATCAGTAAGGAAGCGCTCCACAGGGC
>JAPWUU010000125.1 GCA_028275365.1 Candidatus Caldatribacterium sp. | reverse complement strand
TCCGGAATCCTTGACACTGCTTCTCCGCTTCAAAGCAGACTCAAACATATCTCCAAGAAGGGCTACCGGAGGAATGGTTGCTCCACAGAGGCAGGACCATGAGAGGGGCAATCTCCCGAGAAAACCGACAAGGACGCTTCCAAGGACTGTACTCCCCGCTCCCCCAAGGAATCCTTCCCAGCTTTTTCCAGGGCTTAAGGAGGGGGCAATTTTGTGTTTTCCCCATCGGATTCCGAAAAGGTAGGCGCAGGTGTCGTTGATCCAAACAAGAAGGGCGAAGAAAAGGAGAAGCCAGGGGGAAAACTCTAAACCAGTTCTCACCCAAAAGAGGGGAAGACCAAAACAGTACAGGCTCCCGAAGAGAAAGAAGCTCATCCGTTCAAGGCACTTTCTGGTGTCCTGCACTGCCCACCCGGCGAGGAAAAGGGCAATACCGTACCACCCGAGAAGTTGCAGGTTCCGGGTGATCCAGGGTGACGCGTACATCCAGAAAAGCACAATGCCCGAAAGGAGAACAACGAGGAATTTCCTTTCGCCTATGGCGATCTTCCAGTATTCCTGGAAGGCCAGGAAGGAAAGGACAGCAAAAAGCCCCACAAGGGTGACTCTGCTGACAAGAACCAGTACCAGGAAGAGGGGGAGAAAGATGGCAATGGTTGCCGTTCGTGTCCTGAGGTCGGCCTGGAGAACCACGGCTTTTCTCAACAGAGACCTCCGAACTTCCTTTTTCGCCGGGCGAAATCCTCGAGTGCCTGGTGGAAATGGGAGACGGTAAAATCTGGCCACAAGATATCGGTGAACCAGAGTTCGGTGTACGCGATTTGCCAGAGGAGGAAATTACTGATGCGCTGTTCGCCTCCAGTACGGATGAGGAGATCAGGATCAGGTTGACTCCCCGTGTCCAGGAAGGCGCGAAACGTTTCCTCGCTTAAGGCGGACCAGTCTCCCCGTGCCTTTTGGAAACGCTGCACCGCCCGAAGGATTTCATCCCTTCCTCCATAGTTCAGGGCAAGGTTCAGGGTAAGACCCTGGTTGGTCGCCGTTTGCTCCTCAAGCTCGTGCATCATGGCCCTCAGATGTTCTGGAAGACCCTCCCGACGCCCCAGGAAGCGAACGCGGACGTTGTTCTTCTTCAGCTCTTCTCCGTAGCGGAGCATCGCTTCTTCAAAAAGCGCAAGTAACCCCTGAACCTCCTGGAGCGGCCTCCTCCAGTTCTCGGTTGAGAAAGAGTACAGCGTCAGGAACGGGATGCCCAGGTGTCCCGTTTCTTCAACGATAACCCGTACCGTTTCAAGACCCCTTCGATGCCCTTCAAGGCGAGGAAGCCCCTGGCGTTCGGCCCACCGCCCGTTACCATCCATAATGATGGCCACATGCTGCAGGAGAGCGCTCACACGCTCATAATCTCTTTTTCCTTCTTCTCCCATAGACCGTCAAGTTCGTTGACGTGCTCATCAGTCAGTTTTTGAATCTCAGCCTGGGCCCATTTGCTCTCGTCCTCAGAGATTTTGCCCTCTTTCTCCATTTTCTTCACTTCTTCGTTGGCTTCCCGGCGGAGATTTCGTACCGCCACCTTCCCATCCTCCACAATTTTTTTGGCCATTTTGGCAATTTCTTTCCTTCGCTCCTCGGTGAGCGGGGGGAGATTCACCCGTATGACGGTGGCATCAACCGTGGGATTGAAGCCAAGATCGGATTTCCAGATGGCCTTCTCGATGAGCGGCAGGGCGTTGCGATCCCAGGGCTGAATGAGAATGGTTCGAGCGTCAGGTGTAGTGATGGAGGCAATTTGCTTGAGTTGCACCGTCGTGCCGTAGTACTCTACCTCAAGGTGTTCAACGAGCGCAGGAGACGCTCTACCGGTGCGAACATGGGAGAGTTCCTCCCGCACAACGTTCACTGCCTGCTTCATGCGTTTTTCAACGTCCTTCAGAAGGGGTTTCAGGAGTTCATTCATATTTTTCCCTCCCCACAAGCGTTCCAACCTTATGCCCCATGACAATCTTCTGGAGATTTCCTGCCTGGTTGATATTAAAGATGATGATGGGGATGTGGTTTTCCATGCACAGGGAAACAGCAGTGGAATCCATAACCTTCAGTCCCCGATTGAGGACCTCAAGGTAATCAAGAGTGTCGAACTTCGTGGCGTCTTTGTGGAAAGTAGGATCTGCCTCGTACACCCCATCAACCTTTGTGGCCTTCAGGAGGGCATCGGCTTTGATTTCTGCAGCCCGCAGGGCTGCAGCGGTGTCGGTGGTGAAGTAGGGATTCCCCGTTCCACCGGCAAAGATCACTACTCTTCCCTTCTCGAGGTGCCGGATGGCCCTTCTCCGGATGTAGGGTTCTGCTACCTCCCGCATCTCAATCGCCGTCTGCACTCTGGTTGGGATTCCTCGCTCTTCGAGGAAATCCTGCAAAGCCAGGGCGTTGATGACTGTAGCCAGCATGCCCATGTAATCTGCTGTAACCCGACTGATGCCCTTTTCTCCAGCACTCCTTCCCCGAAAGATGTTCCCTCCTCCCACCACCACGGCAACCTCAACACCCAGAGATCGAACAGCGTCGATTTCTGCCGCAAGGTAAGCAAGCACCTGCGTATCGATTCCCGAAGGGAGAGACCCTTTAAGTGCCTCCCCCGAGAGTTTCAGAAGAATTCTCTTGAAGCGCAATGAATCACTCGTCATCTCCTTCACCCAGCTTAAAGCGGACAAAACGCCGCACAACGATGTTCTCCCCGAGTTTGGCGATGGCCTCAACGAGAAGGTCCTTCACCTTTTTCTCGGGGTCACGGATGTACTCCTGTTCGAGGAGGCAGTGCTCTTCGTAGAACTTTTTCATCTTCCCTTCCACAATCTTCCGCTTCACTTCCTCAGGCTTGTTGCTCTCTTTGAGCTCTTCCCAGTAGAAGCTTTCCTCCCTCTTTCGGACGTCCTCAGGAACGTCCTCAGGGGCAATCCAGCGAGGTGCCTGCGCAGCGATCTGCAGTGAGAGCTCTTTGACAAGGTTTCGGAATTCCTCTGTTCGGGCAACAAAGTCTGTCTCACAGTTCACCTCAACGAGCACTCCGATTTTTCCATCCGTGTGGACGTAGGCGCCAATCAATCCCTCCCGGGCGGTACGTTCTTTCTTTTTTGCTGCAATCTCAATGCCTTTCCGGCGGAGAATCTCGCAAGCTTTTTCCAGGTCTCCTCCGGCCTCAAGGAGGGCCTTTTTACAATCCATGACCCCTGCACCGGTTCGATTCCTGAGTTCTAAAATGTCTTTGCTCTTGACGTTCATTGTTCTTCCTCCTCAAGCTCTTCAAGTTCTTCAAGGATGGTTGAAGCCTCCTCCTGGGTTTCCTCAGGGATGGCGACTCCTGTGGTGGGCATGAC
>JAPWUU010000124.1 GCA_028275365.1 Candidatus Caldatribacterium sp. | reverse complement strand
TTCTACACGGAGCTTGTGGAGAAGTACCCGATTATTTCCATCGAGGATGGTCTTGCCGAAGAGGACTGGGAGGGCTGGAAGAAGCTCACCTTTGCCCTGGGGCATCGGGTGCAGCTTGTGGGGGATGACCTCTTTGTGACGAATAAGGAACGGCTTGAGCGGGGCATTCGGGAGCGCGTGTGCAACTCCATCCTCATCAAGCTCAACCAGATTGGTACCCTCACCGAGACCATGGAGACCATCGAGCTTGCGAAAAAAGCCGGGTACACGGCTATCATTTCCCATCGCTCAGGAGAGACCGAGGACACCACCATCGCCGACCTGGCGGTGGCCTGCAACACCGGGCAGATCAAAACAGGCTCTGTGTGCCGTTCCGAACGTATCGCCAAGTACAATCAGCTTCTGCGAATTGAGGAAGAGCTGGGGAGTGCGGCCGTATTCCGGGGTAAATCGGTTTTCCGATTCGCTGCCTCCTGAGCCCAGGTGGCAGAAGTTCCTGTTCGTGGTGCTCTTTACCTTTGCGCTCTTTTTCTTTGCCCCTCGCTTCAGCGCAAAGGTGGCGGAGTACGTTCGCTTTTCTCGGGAACTTGAAGAGCTCACAAAAAGGGAAGCGGAGCTCCGGACGCAGATTGCCTATCTTGCCAAGGAGCGGCAGTACCTTGAAGAGGACTGGTACATCGAGAAGCTTGCCCGGGAAAAGCTTCACCTCGTCAAACCCGGCGAGATTCTCGTGCGGGTTGTCCGACCTGGGGAGTGAATCCCCGGGTTTTGGTTCTTTTCGCCGGTGCCCCCTTGTGGGTGCTGAAAAAGATGGTATAATATGGATGCGTTCTGGGGCTGTGGCGCAGTTGGGAGCGCGCCTCCTTGGCGTGGAGGAGGTCACGGGTTCAAATCCCGTCAGCTCCACCAGAAATTCCAGGCTCGTCCGAAAGGGCGGGCTTTTTCTCTATTGGGGGGTTTTCCGTGGCGCAGGGGTACGATTTTGCTGCAATTGAGGAGAAGTGGCAAAAGCGCTGGGAAGAGGGAAAGGTTTTCCAGGTCGAGCGGGACGAGACGAAGAAGAAGTACTATGTCCTTGAGATGTTCCCTTACCCTTCAGGCGACCCGCACATGGGCCACGTGAAAAACTACGTGATTGGTGACGTGGTGGCCCGGTATTTCATCCGCCAGGGGTACAATGTCCTTCATCCCATGGGTTTTGACGCCTTCGGACTTCCGGCTGAAAACGCTGCCATTCAGCACGGGATTCATCCGGCCATCTGGACCCACGAGAAAATCGAGCGCATGCGGGAGGTCTTGAAGCGCCTGGGAATAAGTTATGACTGGCGAAGGGAAGTGATCACCTGCGAGCCCGAGTACTACCGTTTCACCCAGTGGTTTTTCCTGCAGTTCTACAAGGCAGGCCTCGCCTACAAAAAGGAAGGCCCGGTGAACTGGTGCCCTTCCTGCGCCACGGTTTTAGCCAACGAACAGGTGGTGGATGGTGCCTGTGAGCGCTGCGGAACCCCGGTGGTACGGCGCAAGCTCAGCCAGTGGTATTTCCGCATCACGAAGTACGCCGAGGACCTGCTCAAGGATATGGAGCTTCTGGGAAGCTGGCCTGAACGTGTCCTCACCATGCAGCGGAACTGGATCGGGAGAAGCGAAGGAGCCTACATCGATTTCCTGCTTCCCGAACTTGGGAAAACCATCACGGTGTTCACCACCCGCCCTGATACCGTCTTTGGGGTAACCTTTTTCCTCCTTGCTCCGGAACACCCCCTGGTGGACGAACTCGTCCGGGGAACCCCGTACGAGGCGCAGGTGCAGGAGTTCCGGGAGCGAATTGCCCGAAAGAGCGAAATCGAGCGGATTTCAGACCTTTCGGAAAAAGAAGGGATGTTCATTGGCAAAGAGGTGGTGAACCCCCTCAATGGTGAGCGGGTTCCCATCTGGATTGCCGATTACGTCCTTCTTGAGTACGGAACTGGAGCGGTTATGGCCGTTCCAGCCCACGATGAGCGGGACTGGCAGTTTGCAAAAAAGTACGGCCTTCCCATCCGGCAAGTCATTGCACCTCCTGAGGGGGTTTCCGAGGGATGCTACACCGGCCCGGGCGTCATGGTGAACTCCGGTCCCTTCAGTGGTCTGCCTTCTGAGGAAGGGAAAGAGAAGGTCGTTGCCTTTCTTGAAGAGAAGGGCCTGGGGAAGCGGGCGGTATCGTACCGCCTTCGGGACTGGCTCATCTCCCGTCAGCGCTACTGGGGTGCGCCCATCCCTATCGTCTACTGTGACCGCTGTGGCGAGGTTCCGGTACCGGAGGAGGATCTCCCGGTGCTCCTTCCGCCTAATGTGGATTTCCTCCCCACTGGTCCTTCACCCCTTGCCCGGTGCGAGGAGTTCGTGCGGACGACCTGTCCTCGCTGCAAGGGTCCGGCCAGGCGTGAGACCGACACCATGGATACCTTCGTGTGCTCATCCTGGTACTACCTCCGGTATTGCTCTCCCTGGACAAAGGACAAGCCCTTTGAACCGGAGGACATCGACTACTGGATGCCCGTTGACCAGTACATCGGCGGGGTGGAGCACGCCATTCTGCATCTCCTGTACGCCCGTTTCTTCACCAAGGTCCTTCACGACTTGGGTTTTGTGAAGTTCCGGGAACCTTTCGTGAACCTCTTTGCCCAGGGGATGGTCACCAAGGATGGGGCGAAGATGTCGAAGTCCAAGGGGAACACGGTGAGTCCCCGGGATATCATCGAGAAATTCGGGGCCGACACGGTCCGGGTCTTCATCCTCTTTGCCGGTCCTCCAGAACTCGATATGGAGTGGTCCGACCGGGGCGTGGAGGGGGCTTTCCGTTTCCTGAACCGGGTGTGGCGCACGGCCCAGGACATCCTGGAACTTGCTCCCAAAGACGGTATCCCCTTTGGGGAAGAGGAATACCGGAAGGTGGAGCGCCGGATCCACCAGACGATTTTCCGGGTCAATACCGACATCACCGAGAAGTTCCACTTCAACACGGCGATAAGCGCCATGATGGAGCTCCTCAACGATTTCACCGATTACCTCCGCTTCCTGGGAGAAAAGGGTGTGCATCCCAGGGAGAAAGAACTCCTCCTCTTCGGAATGCGGACGCTCGTTTCCCTGCTGAACCCCATTGCTCCTCACATCACCGAGGAACTCTGGGAACTTTTGGGGGAGAAGGGGTATCTCTCTGTGGCTCCCTGGCCCACTTACGACCCAGAGAAACTCCAGGAAAGCGTGGTAGAGATCGTCGTCCAGGTCAACGGCAAGGTTCGGGGGAAAGTCGTGGTGCCCCGGGGGATGCGGGAGGAAGAGGTGCTCCGGAGGGCCTTGGAGGACGAGCGCATTCGCCAGTGGCTCAACGGAAAACCAGTGAAGAAGCACATTT
>JAPWUU010000123.1 GCA_028275365.1 Candidatus Caldatribacterium sp. | reverse complement strand
CGGGGAGGAACCTTCTCGGTCTTTGTGCCGTCCTCGCGGTACCGATTGAAGCTCTATCTCGTGTACCGGCGGGAGTACTTCCTGGACATCCCCAACTACTACGTCTACATCGCCTCCTGGGAGGAGCACTGAAAGAAGTCCCGAACCTTTTTGAGTTCTTCCCGGATGGGGATGTTCTGGGGACAGCGTTCCTCGCACATGCCGCACTCAGTGCAGTTTTCCGGACGCTCCTCAGGTTGCAGAAAGTGGCAATACGTTCTCTTTGCTCCCTCAAGATCCCGGAACTGAAAGACCTGGTTGTAGAGGCCGAACACGAAGGGAATGTTCACACCCTGGGGACAGGGAAGGCAGTAATGGCAGGTGGTGCAGGGGATGGGAGCAATGCCCCGGAGGATTCGTCGTGCCTCCTCAAGGGCCGCAAGGTCCTCAGGGCGCAGGATACCTTCGTGTGCAAAGGAAGCCGTCTCGATGTTCTCCTCAAGCTCCCTCATGGTGCTTGCGCCGCTGAGCACCGTCGTCACCTCTTTCTGGTTCCAGAGCCACAGAAGCCCCCAGGCCGCAGGAGTCCAGTTCCGTCCGGTTGCAGCAAGGCGCTTCCGGATCTCTTCCGGAAGCCGGACGAGCTGTCCCCCTTTGAGGGGTTCCATGACAACAACAGCAAGGCCCTTTGAAGCGGCGTAGCGAAGGCCTTCTCGTCCTGCCTGGAAGTCCACGTCGAGGTAGTTGTACTGAATCTGGCAGAAGGTGAAGGGATAGGTATCGATGATGCGTTTGAAGGTTGCCAGGTCATCGTGGAAGGAAAAGCCCAGGTACCCGATGTCCCCCTGCGCTTTTGCCCGCTCTGCCCACTCAAGAACCCGGCACTTCAGCACCGTCTCCCACCGGTTCCGGTCAAGGGCATGGAGGAGGTAGAAGTCCACGTGGTCTTGCCCGAGGCGCTTCAGCTGTTCCCGGAGGTATTTCTCCGGGTGCTCGCAGGCTTCCAAAAGCCAGGTGGGGAGTTTTGTGGCAACTTTTGCCCGATCGCGGTATGTTCCCCGGAGGGCCTTCCCAACCACGACCTCGCTCATCCCCTTGTGGTAGGGATAGGCGGTATCGATGTAGTTCACCCCGTGGTCAATGGCGTAGTGGATCATCCCTATGGCCTGGGCCTCGTCGATGCTGCCTTCGTCGTGAGGGTCCCGAAGGGGCAGGCGCATGGCACCAAGACCGAGAATCGATACTCGAAAATCCAGGGGCCCGAACTTCCGGTACTGCATTGCTCCGCACCTCCTGGGAACACAAAGGGTCGATGCCCATTATACCATTTTCTCGGGGCAGGGAAGGAAACCGTGTCAGAACCCTGCCACAGCAAGAGTGTTTCCGAAAAGGTGGTAGAGGGAAGCTCCCTGTGGTAATATAGTCTTACACAGGAAAAGCAGGGGAAACACCGATTCACTCACACTGAAAGGAGGAAAAACCATGGCCCAGACTCTGGGAGTCATCGTCGGCAATCGGGGATTCTTCCCGGATGAGCTTGCCAGAGAAGGTCGGGAAAAGGTGCTCGCCGTCCTTGAAGACATGGGATTTGATGTCGTCACCTTAAGCCCTGAGGACACAAAATTCGGGACGGTGGAGACTTTCGAAGACGCGGAGAAATGCGCCCGCCTCTTCGATGAGTACCGCAAGGACATTTCAGGAATCATCGTGACCCTCCCGAACTTCGGCGATGAAAAGGGTGTGGCCTACGCCATTCGCCTCTCGGGGCTCAACGTTCCAGTGCTCGTCCACGCCTTTCCGGACAGGACCAACCTGCTTGATGTAAAGCACCGGCGAGACAGCTTCTGCGGTAAACTCTCAGTATGCAACAACCTGAAGCAGTTCGGCATTCCCTTTTCCCTCACGACATACCACACGGAGGACCCCGACTCCGAGGTCTTCCGCAAAGACATCGAGTGGTTTGCGGGGGTCTGCCGGGTGGTGCGGGGCTTTAAGAACCTCAAGGCTGGAGCCATTGGAGCACGACCGAACGCCTTCAACACCGTGCGGTTCTCGGAGAAAATCCTCGAGCGCCACGGAATCTCCGTTGAGGTTGCCGACCTCTCGGAAATCATCGGTGCCTGCGAACGCCTCCAGGACGGCGACCGGAAGGTTCAGGAGAAACTCGCCGAAATCAAGGGGTACCTGGATACCTCCGAAGTCCCGGAACAGGCTCTGGTGAAAATCGCCAAACTCGCCGTGGTTCTTGATGAATGGATCGCCCAAACAGGAGTTCGTCTTGTCGCCATCCAGTGCTGGACATCTATCGAAGAGAACTTCGGGATTATGCCCTGCACGGCGATGAGCATGTTGAGCGAACGGCTCATCCCTGCAGCGTGCGAGGTGGACCTTACGGGAGCTTTAGGCATGTACGCACTGCAACTTGCTTCGGGGAAACCCTCTGCCCTGGTGGACTGGAACAACAACTTCGACGATGACCCGGATAAGGCCATCCTCTTCCACTGCAGCAACTTCCCGAAGTCGCTCCTTCGGGGTATCCGGATGGGGTACGGTGACATTATTTCCTCCACGCTCCCCAAAGAACAGACCTACGGGACCTGCTACGGCACCATCCCGGAAGGGCCCGTGACGCTCTCCCGCCTTGCCACCGATGACACTACAGGAAGCATCGTCGCTTACATCGCCGAGGGAGAGATTACCCGGGATGAGGTGAAGACCTTCGGTGGCATTGGTGTCGTGAAGGTTGAAGGACTGCAGGAGCTTCTCGCCTTCCTCTGTGAGAATGGCTTTGAACACCACGTGGCCATTAACCTCGCCCACGTGGGGGAAATCCTCGCTGAGGCCTTCGACAAGTACCTCGGGTTTGACACCTACTGGCACAATGGGGAGTGAGAGGCAAAAGACCAAAAAGCCCGGGCACGTGCCCGGGCTTTTTTCTTATCCCGTGATCACAAGGAGCACCAGAAAAAAGAGGGTGCCGACGGTTGCCACCGTAAGGGGGAGGAACCTCTCCACAAAGCGCACCCAGAGAAGGTGCACCGCGAACATGATGACCACACCGATGAAAATCCGGTCCCAGAGATTGCTCCGAAACGGGAGTATCCGCACCGTTATCCCTCCTAATCCTTCACCGCGCCAAAGGTCAGTCCAGCGATGATGTGCCGCTGGGCAATGCCGATGAAAATGACCGCCGGAATGAGGCACACCACCGACACCGCCGCCATCTCCCCCCAGTTGGTCCCGATGACCGTCACGAACTCGGCAAGACCGGTGGTGATGGTCCGGGCGTTGACGCTCGTGAGAATGGCAGCAAAGAGGTACTCATTCCAGGCGAAAATCCAGGTGAGGATGGCCGTGGTCATGATACCGGGCTTGGCAAGGGGCAGGATGACGTTCCAGAGCACCCCCAAAAGGGAACACCCGTCGATGTAAGCGGCTTCATCGAGTTCTTTCGGAATCGAGTCAATCATCCCCTTCAAAAGCCATAT
>JAPWUU010000030.1 GCA_028275365.1 Candidatus Caldatribacterium sp. | reverse complement strand
ACCCCATGTTTCCCAAAGCCAAAGTGAGTATCACCGGAGAGGTCCTTGTACCCTCCCTCTCCGTCGCCTCGGCTGAATCGAAAAACTGGGGATTAACTCGATTCACTTTTACCCCTCTCAACAGAGTTGGAGTGAAAATCACCCAGTGTCGTCTTGAGTACAGGAAAGCTGACGGAACTGTGCTCGCTGCACTGACACGAACTATAGGGACAAGCATTGACGTTATTCCTCCCCAAACACCCATGGCCTCTGTTGCCGGTATGGAAGATGCTTCGGTAACCTGGGAAGCTGACCTCCTGCCGCCAGACGTGGAAGCGTACATCCGATCCAATCGCGTCCCTGTGGTGATAGTGACCGTGACGTTCTCCGGTACGGACTACGCAACGCACGCGGTGAGCTACCGGGGTGGCGATTTTGGGTTCAGCATGCTTGAAGGTTTGCCCAGTGTGGACCTGGAGTTCTTCTGCACAGTGGGTGGTGGTTGCCCATCCTGCGACACCGAATCCTCAGTCCAAGTTGGCTGTGCCTTAAAGGTAGACGATGCCACGGTCATCAAAAAAGTAGAGTTCTCCATCAACGGCCAGTCTGCAGGGGTGGACACAACCCCACCTTTTGTCTCCGAAAGCGTGGGAGTGAGCCTCAGCGATACCGTCACCGCTGTTGCTGCGGTTTACGACGTCAATGGAGGGGTATCAATAGCGACAAAAACCCAGAAGGCCAGCGAGATCTGTCAGATTCCCTCTCCATCGCCCCAAACACCGGGAGGTTCGTAACCGGAGACACAGACTGTGCGTTGCAACATCGCTCTCCTTGGCTTTATGGGCTGTGGCAAAACCAGCGTCGGCCGGAAAGTGGCCCAGAGCATTGGCTGGGAGTTCCACGATACCGATGCTCTCATCGAGGAAAGAGTGGGTCTCCCTATTCCTGAAATCTTCTCCCGTTACGGGGAAGAGTACTTCCGGACGCTCGAAACAGAAGTCCTCGCAGAACTGGCTACAAGGTGTCACCTGGTTCTTGCTACCGGTGGAGGCCTTCCTGTGAGGGAGAAGAACAGAGAAATCCTCAGGGAGCACTTCTTCACCGTGTTCCTTCGGGTTTCCTTTCCCCTTCTCTTCGAGCGCATCCGGCGTAGCACCAACCGTCCGCTTCTCAAAAAGTACAGAACCCCTGAGGAACTCGAGGCACTTTACAGAACGAGAATTCCCTACTACGAGAGCGCCCATGTTATAATTGATGCGGACTTTCTCACCGAAGAAGACATTGCTGAGGAGATTATTCGCCGTGCGCGAGATTACGGTGTCCTTGCCTGAGGGGAGATCATACCGGGTATTCATTGACCCATTGCTCTTCTCCCAAGATGACTGGTTGCAAGAGGTTTCTTTCCCCTCCCGGCGGGGGGTGATTCTCACCAATGACCTGGTGGAGGCACTCCACGCCGAGCGGGTGCAGAGGTTTTTCGTGCAGCGAGGGTATGCTGTTGACGTTGTTGCCGTTCCTGATGGGGAAGAGCACAAAAACCTGGCCACAGTCGAAAAAGTGTACCACAGGCTCCTTGCCCTTGACCTTGACCGGAAGTCCTTCCTCCTTGCTCTGGGAGGAGGGGTGATCACCGACCTTGCCGGTTTCGTGGCCTCGACCTTTCTTCGGGGCATTGCCTACTACCAGATTCCCACAAGTCTCCTTGCCCAGGTTGATAGTTCTGTCGGAGGAAAAACCGGGGTGAACCTCGAAGAAGGGAAGAACCTCGTTGGCACCTTCTACCAACCCTCCGGGGTCTTTATCGACCTTTCGTTCCTTGAGACGCTCCCGGAACGAGAATACCGGGAGGGTCTTGCGGAGGTGGCTAAGGCAGCATTCCTTGAGGGGGAAGATTTTACCACTTTCCTCCTCAAGCATACTGAGGACATCCTTGGGCGAAAAGGGACCATCCTCGAAGAAATGATCGCAAGGTCCATTGCCTTTAAGAAAGCGGTGGTTGAAAGGGATGAGAGGGAAGGAGGTCTCAGGAGTATCTTGAATTACGGACACACCATTGGGCATGCCCTGGAAAAGGCAATGGGCTATGGTGTACTCCGCCACGGAGAAGCGGTGAGCGTGGGGATGAGAGGAGAAGCGCTCCTTGCATGTGCCCTGGGGGTAGGTACCGAGGAGGTTTACACCATCCAGAAGACGGTCTTGGAGAAACTCGGACTTCCTCTTCGGGCTCCCCAGAAAATCAACCTGAACACTTTCTTCTCTGCTCTGTGGAGAGATAAAAAGAGAGAAGGCCAGAAGGTACGATGCACGCTCCTTGCGGACCTGGGGAAACCAGTCACAGGAGTCGAAGTTGAGAAATCGGCAATCCTTAAGGTACTTCCTGAAATTTGCGAGGTGGAAGGATGAAACTGCTCTGCCTTCTTGGGCCAAATCTCAATCTCCTTGGGGAACGGGAGAAGGATGTCTACGGTCAGATGTCCTTTGAAGAACTGGTGCAGCTCCTCCAGAAGGAAGCAGCACGACGGGGTATAGAGCTTGAAATCTTCCAGTCCAACCACGAGGGAGCGCTCATCGACAAAATTCATGAAGCTCGGGGAAAGTGGGATGGTATTATCCTGAACCCAGGAGCGTACACGCACTATAGCATTGCCCTTCGGGATGCCATCAGGGCAGTGAACGTTCCCACCGTTGAGGTCCACATGTCGAACATTTACGCCCGGGAGGAGTTCCGCCACCATTCGGTTACCGCTCCGGTCTGCTGGGGGCAGATCACCGGTTTTGCCTATCTTGGGTACATTCTGGCTATGGAAGCCTTTCTCTTGAGGGAGAGAAGCCGTGAACTTTCAAAGTCGCCTTGAAAGGTTGAGGAAAACCCTGGAGGGTCCGCTGCTTGTTCTTTCCCCAGGGAATGTCTTCTACCTCTCGGGGTTTCGGGGATCTCTGGGTTTCCTCCTTGTATTCCCCGGGGGGAAGACTTTCTTTTTCTGCGATGGTCGGTATGCCACCCAGAGCAGGGAAGAACTGGCTGTTGAAGCAGAAATCGTGGAGTTCGAGCAGGATGCCGTGGCTTCCATCTGTGACGTCTTTTTTTCTTTCCGTGAGAACCTTCTTTTCGTTGAAGACGTGGCCAGTGTGGGGTTCATCCGCCGCTTTGAGGAGAAGAAATGCCCGGTCATCTCCTGTCCCTCTCCAGTGAATGCCTTACGGGCAGTGAAGGACGAAGCAGAGATTCGGGCCATTCGGAGGGCCGTCACCGTTGCCGAAGAGGCCTTCAGAGATGTTCTTCCCCTTATTCAGGAGGGAATCAGCGAACACGAGATTGCCGTGGAACTCGAATACCGGATGCGCAGGCGGGGTGGCGAAGCCATAGCTTTTCCGACCATCGTGGCTTCGGGGAAGAGGGCTGCCCTTCCTCATGCCCGCCCGACGTCTGCGAGAGTCAAAAAAGGAGAGTGGGTCCTCGTTGACTGGGGCGTGAGAGTTGACGGGTACTGTGCGGACCTCACCCGGGTTGTCCCGGTGGGTGAGGTTCAGGAGACATCCTTCCGAAAAGCGTTTGCCGCGCTCCTTGAGGCCCAGGCTATTGCGCTGGAACTCATCCGGGAGGGGGTAGAAGCAAAAACGGTGGATCAGAAGGTCAGGGAGGTTCTCCGAAGGAGTGGTTTCGAA
This sequence comes from Candidatus Caldatribacterium sp., assembly GCA_028275365.1. Taxonomy (GTDB): domain Bacteria; phylum Atribacterota; class Atribacteria; order Atribacterales; family Caldatribacteriaceae; genus Caldatribacterium. The sequence goes on along the minus strand of JAPWUU010000030.1, from coordinate 11,315 downwards.
CAGTACTTCACCCATAGCCTCGGCCATGGTGTGGGTATCGATGTTCACGAAGAGCCGAAGCTCAGCACACAGAGCACCGCTATGCTCCACCGTGGCATGGTGGTAACCGTTGAGCCTGGGATATACTCCCCTGAGTGGGGAGGGGTGCGTTTGGAACACATGGTGCTTGTGGAGGAAAGGAGTTGCAAGGTTTTAGACACACTTCCGGAAACCTTTGACGAGAAAGGAGGCGAAAATCGTGCCTGAGTACATCTCGAGCAACGACTTGCGAGTGGGAACCTGCATCGAGGTGGACGGAACGCTATACGTTGTCACCGCCTTCCAGCACACAAAAGTCGGCAAGTGGGGAGCCATTGTCAAGGCAAAACTGAAAGACCTCAACACCGGTCTTGTGGTGGAGAAGAGTTTTCGGGCCGGTGAGAAAGTTGCCCGGGCAGTCCTTGAGGGGAAACGGGCTCAGTTTATGTATCGTTCCGGGTCAGATTTCCACTTCCTGAACCTCGAAACCTATGAGGAGATCGTGCTCCCCGAGGAGGTTGTGGGAGACAACCAGGACTTCCTTGTAGAGAATCTCGAGGTCGAGCTCCTCGTCTATGAGGGGAGGTACATTGCGGTGAACGTCCCGCCCTTTGTCGACCTCGAAGTTGTGGACACTCCTCCGGGAGTTCGGGGTGATACAGCCTCTGGAGGATCAAAACCGGCCACCCTTGAGACGGGCCTGACCATTCAGGTACCGCTTTTCGTGAACCGGGGTGACCGGGTTCGTATTGATACCCGGACACGGGAGTACCTGGAACGGGTATAGGGAGCGGAATATTGAAGGGCTGCGAAGTTCTTTTTGAAGAAGGAAAAGTTACGTATGCTTTCCGGGTGCTGCAAAAGCTCATAGAGCGCCTTCTCCAGGGCATCCCGGGGGTGGAATCTCTGGAGAAAAACCGGGAGGAGAGCATTCGTCTTGACGCCCGAGGAGACCTCCTCTCGGTGAATCTCTTTCTCATCCTGACCCTCGAGCGGAGAGTTCCTGAAACTGCATGGGAAATCCAGAAAAGGGTCAAGGAAAAAATCGAGAAAGAGACCACCTTAAGGGTTGACCACATTAACATCTACGTTCAGGGCTTTGCAACTGGCCATCTCTCGTCTTTCTCCCTCCAGGGAGCCTTAAAGACATGAGGAGGAAAGCCCGGGAACTCGCCTTGCAGGTCCTTTTCCAGAAGGACTTACGCCGGAAAGGAGTTGACGATATCCTTCCCTATACTCCTTTGCCGGCTTCCTGGGATGAGGACACGAGGAGCTTTTTCCTCACCCTGGTCAGAGGGGTGGAAGAAAAAGAGAGGGAAATCGACCGTCTGATTGCGGAAATCGCCGAAGGGTGGCCACTGCACCGCATGGCAACCATTGACCGTAACATCCTTCGCCTCGCCACCTACGAAATTGTCTTCCTTCCGGAAATACCGGCAAGTGTCTCCATTAATGAAGCAGTAGAACTGGGGAAAAAGTACGGTACTGAGGAATCTGGACGGTTCATTAATGGTGTCTTAGGACGCCTCGTACGGCACCTTGGGAAGAGCAAAGAGCTTGAGGAGGTCAAGGGGAATGGAAGTTGAGGAACTCCTGGCTCGGAATGCCGAGCTCGTTGAGGAATTCACGAAGAACCATCTTTCCCGGGAGGGCGTACCATCGCTTCTCTGGGAGTCGGTGATATACGGCGCCACAGGAGGGAAAAAGCTTCGGGCTTCTCTCCTTTTTGCCACGGCAAAAGCCTACCACGTCGGCGAAGAAGAGGTGCTCCCTCTTGCCGCCGGAATCGAGATGATTCACTCGTTCTCCCTGGTGCATGACGATCTCCCCTGCATGGACAATGACGACTTTCGCCGGGGAAAGCCAAGTCTCCATAGGGCTTTCGGAGAGGCAATGGGAGTCCTTGCAGGGGATGCACTCCTTGTTGAGGGGTTGCGAATGTTCACAGAGAACCGGGAGTTCCAGCGTGCTTTTGGCACCCGAAAAACCCTTGCAGTGCTTCGGGTGTTGCTTCGCGCCTTGGGAAACCAAGGGATGGTCGGTGGACAGGTTCTGGATATCCTTTACCAGGGAAAGGAGGTCAGCGAGAGGGAAATCCTTGACATGTACCGTCGCAAAACTGCCCTTTTCATACAAGCTGCAGTGCTCTGCGGGGGCATACTTGGCAGCGCTTCCCGGAGGGAAAAAACCCTCCTTTCTCGTTTTGGCCTACTCCTTGGAGAGTGTTTCCAGATGAAAGACGACCTTCTCGATGTGACCCAGGAAAGCGCTCGTTTGGGCAAAACGGCAGGGAAGGACCTCGTCCAGGGGAAGGCGACTCTCGTTCGCGTCAAGGGCATTCTGGAAACGGAAAGGATGATGGAAGAGCGATTCCAGAAAGCCTGCCAAGTACTCGAAGCTCTCCCCCGGGATTTCTCTGAGCTTCTTGCCCTGTCCCGTTTCGTCATCACCCGCGACCGTTGAGGATGAAGAAAGTTCGCCTGGATATCCTCCTCGTCGAGCGTGGCCTCTGCGAAAGCAGGGAACAGGCACAGCGCCTCATCCTCGGGGGAAAGGTCCGGATCGAGGGGTTTCCCCGTCCTCTTAAACCCTCAACCCCTGTTCCCCCGAATGCCCCGGTGGTGTTGCTTGAACCTCCGAAATACGTGAGCCGGGGCGGGGAGAAACTCGAATGGGCTCTGAAAGTCTTCCAGATTACCCCTTCAGGACTCGTTTTTGCCGATATCGGAGCCTCCACCGGTGGCTTCACCGACTGCCTCCTCCAGCACGGGGCCCTAAAGGTCTACGCCATCGATGTAGGGAGCGGGCAGCTTCATGAAAAGCTTCGTGCCTCATCCCGGGTGGTGGTTATGGAAAAAACCAATGCCCGGTACCTCACACCCCTTCACCTTGGAACGTACGTTGATGGAGTTACGGTGGATGTCTCGTTCATTTCCCTGCGACTCCTCTGGGACGCTATTGCGAAAATCCTGAAAGATGATGGTATGGTCATTGCGCTCGTTAAACCCCAGTTTGAGGCGGGACGGGAAAGGGTGAAAAAGGGTGTCGTTAGAGACCCTGAAGTTCATGAGAAGGTGCTCAGAGAAGTTCTCGAGGCTGCACAGGCAAAAGGGCTGGGCCTGCGGAATCTCACCTTCTCTCCGCTTCTTGGACCTCAAGGAAACATCGAGTTCTTTGCGTACTGCCGCAAGGGTGGGTCACCCTTAACGGAGTCTGAGAAAAGGGATATAATACTGAGAGTGGTGCGGGATGCCCATGAATTCTTTCGGGTTTGAGGGAACAACCTGGACGTTTCTTCTTGTTGCGCTCCTTTTGGGGGTAGCGGTCTGGTTGACGCTCTGGGTTAGGAAGCTCCTTGAGCGGAGAGCCTTTCGGCGTCTCATGCGGCGCGCGAAAAGCCTTGAACGACAGGCACTGCAGTTCCTTGAACGACAGGGCTTCCGGTGCCTCCAGGAACAGGCTGAGAGGGAATCCTTTTTCCTCCTCAATGGAAGACGGATCCCATTTCGGGTTCGGGTCGACTACCTCCTGAGGCGGAAGGGGAAACGGTACATCGCAGAGGTCAAAACGGGAAAGCAGGTGGAAAGCCCTGAAAATCCCTCAATACGAAGGCAACTCCTTGAGTATGCACTCCTTTTTGCTCCCTGTACAGTGCTTTTCGTCGATGGGGAACATGAAAAAATGTACGAGGTTTCCTTCCCCTGGCTTGGATCTCTATCCAGAACGACGAGGTGGATGTGGATAGTGTGCTTTTCGGTCGGCTTCCTTGTGGGGCGATGGAGCAGAGGCTGGTGAAAAACGTCCACGTCTTCGTGCGAAGGAAAAACGGTCCGGTTTCCGAGAAGGCCCAAGAACTTGCTCTCCTTCTTGAAAAAAAGGGATTGCGGGTAACGCTTATCGCAGAAGGAGAAGGAGGGGTTGGGGATTCCGTGCCTGATCTTGCCTTTGTGGTTGGAGGAGACGGAACGTTCCTTGCTGCCTGCCACCTGTACGCTCCGCTTCGCGTTCCACTTCTTGGTGTCGACATGGGAGGGTTGGGATTCCTTGCCGAGGTCAGTGTGGAGGAGATGGAGCAAGCTACAGACCAGATTGTCTCTGGAGCGTTCACCCTCGAGGAGCGGATGATGGCCCACTGCCGGGTTGTCCACGAGGATGGTAAGGAAGAGGAAGACTTTGCCCTAAACGATGTTGTCATCTACCGCGGTCCTTTCGCACAGATGATTCGCCTTTCGACGTACATAGATGGAGAGTTTCTGGCCTCCTTCCCCGCCGATGGCCTCATTGTGGCCACTCCCACGGGGTCAAGCGCGTACTCGCTTTCTGCCGGTGGACCGGTGGTGTTCCCGGGGCTTGAGCTCTTCATCGTTACACCAATCTGTGCCCACACGCTCTACGCAAGATCCATCGTGCTCCCCTCTTCTTCCTGTATCCAGGTTGTTCTTGAGTCCCTGAAAGAGGGAACCATGGTGACGCTTGATGGGCAGAGGGGGTATGCCCTGAGGAAGGGAGAACGCATCATGGTGCACCGGTCGCCCTTCTCCGCCGTCCTTGTCCGGCTCCTGCCTGAGCGCCCTTTCTACGCCCTTTTGCGAAACAAACTCTCCTGGGGAATGGATATCCGGAAGCGAGTGGAGCAAGAGTGTTGAGGACGCTGGTCATCCGTGACTTTATTCTGGTAGAGCATCAGGAGATTCCCTTCGCTCCAGGGATGAACGTCATCACGGGAGAAACGGGTACAGGGAAGTCTCTTCTTGTGAATGCCCTTTCATTGCTCCTTGGGGCTCGGGGGAAAGAGGAGTGGATTCGCCCGGGGAGCGTAAGAGCAGTTGTCGAGGGGTGCTTTGCTCTTCAAGGGGTTCCCGAGGTCCGGCAATACCTCGCTGCCTGCGGTATTCCCCCCGAAGAAGATTTCGTCGTCCTTTCCCGGGAACTCACTCAAGGAACAAAGAGCAAAGCCCGGATCAACGGGAGGTCTGTACCTCTCAATGTTCTCCGGGACGTGGCCGTCCTGTTCCTTGACATCTGCGGACAGAGGGAACACTCCCTGTTTTTCACCTCCTCAAATATCCTCCGCCTCCTTGATACCTTCCTCCCGGAAAGGGGGAAAGCCGTCAAACAGCAGTACGTGGCTCGTTTTGAAGAAAAGCGGGTCCTCGAAGAACGACTCTCTTCCCTTGAGCGGGGACAGGAAAAGGAGCTTGCAGAACTTGAGGAAATCCTTGAGGAAATGCAACAGTCGGAGCTCACTCCCGAGCTCATCCTTGACTATGAGGAAGAATTCGGAAGGATTTCCCAAGCTCAGCGGTACCTTGAGGCCGTGCAGGAGTTCCGCGAAAGCATCCTGGGAGATGGGGGAGTACTCTGGAGGATTTCCCGTCTCCGGGCACTCTTTCGGGAACTGTCCGGGACTTCAGCAGCCCCCCAGGAGGCAGAAGTTCAGGAAATCCTTGAGCGTGTGGAGCTTGAGCTTGAGGAGGCCTTGCGCCTTGTGCAGGGTCTTGAAAGGCTTTTCTCCTTCTCTCCGGAACGAGTAGAGAACGTAGAAAGGGCCGTGGCGGAAATCGAGCGACTGAAAAGGAAATACCGATTCCTTACTACTTCAGAGCTCGTGGCGTTTCTGAAAGGTCTCAAAGAGCGGAAGAACATTCTCGAGGAAGAGATCGCCCAAAAGGACATCCTCCGAGAACGCATTGCGGAACTATCACGGGAACTGCTCTTTCTCGGAGGAGAACTCTCCGCCGAACGCCGGAGGGCTTTTGAGGTCCTCAGAGAGCGGGTGAAAGAGGAACTGGCCACCCTTGCCCTCCAGGGAGCAAATCTCGATCTCGTCTTAGAGAAAAGACGAGAACCCGGTCCTGAGGGGATTGACGAGGCCCGTCTCCTCGTTTCTCTGAATCCTGGAATGCCCCTCCTCCCCGTTGAGGAAGCCGCTTCCGGGGGGGAAATCTCTCGGATTGTTCTTGCCTTAAAGAGTGTGGCTTCTGCTCTTTCCGGTACACCGGTTCTCGTCTTTGATGAAGTCGACCAGGGAGTGGGAGGCGTGACTGCTTTCGGGGTGGGGGATAAGCTCAAAAAGCTCTCCCGGCAACATCAGGTCATCTGCATTACTCACTTGCCCCAGATTGCAAGCTTTGCTGACCACCACCTGAAGGTGGAGAAATTCTCCACTAAAGAGAAAGCCTGGGTTGAGGTGACTCCCCTCTCCTCCTGGGAGGAACGTCTCCGGGAAATCGCCCGCATGATGGGAGACGAAAAGAAACAGGCTGCAACCTTAGAGTACGCGGAAACCCTCATAAGGAGAGCACGAAGTGGAGGTTTTGAAATCCAGTAGTTTCCTCGAAGAGGTCATAACCAGCGGGGAAATCTTTGTTTTCTCTGGACCGGGAGGAACTGGTAAAAGCGAGGTGGCCGTCAATTTCGCCACTTTGCTCGCCACCCGGGGGATTTCTTGCACACTGGTGGACCTTGACTTCTCGAAGGGAGATTTCACCCTCCGGAGTGGGCGTTTCGCTCTTGAGAAATCTCTTATTCTGCAGGGGGGCAAAGAACGATACACTGAAGCACCGACCTTTGGGCAGGATGTGCTTGAGCTCTTCAGCCGTGCAGGGGGAAAGTTCCGCCTGGTGGTGGATCTCGGGAGGGACGAGAGAGGGCTACGAGTGTTCAGGAGTTTGAAGCCCTTCTGGGAGAAACGGAAAACCCACGTTGTGCTTGTGGTGAATTTCGCCCGACCCTTTTTTGAAGACGTAGAGAGCTATATCGCTTTTGTCCGTAACTTCAGAGAACACCATGGGGTTCCCTTCGCCTCCCTTGTGGCCAACACCCACCTCATGCATGAGACAGACCCTTTCCTTCTCGAAAGGGGATGGAAGAAAACCCAGGCCTTGGAAAAGGTTCTGAATCTCCCAATACTCTTTGCCAGCCTCTGGGAGCGGAATAAAAATTACTACCCCCTTGTTGACTGGGGAGAAAGCGCGGTTTTTGCCATTTCGCGATTCGTGGTGCTTCCGTGGGGAGAGGAGGACGAGAGATGCCCAGAGCACGGGTTGTGATCAACCGGGAGTTCTGTAAAGGCTGCGCACTCTGCACCTATGCCTGCCCACGGGGGATTCTTGTGATCTCCCGGGATTTCAATTCCCGAGGGTACTACCCCGTCATGGTAACGGATGAAGAGCAGTGTGCTGGTTGTGGCTTCTGTGCCCAGGTCTGTCCTGATGTAGCCATCGCGGTATACCGGGAGTGATGCCTATGGAAAAAATCCTCATGCGGGGGAATGAGGCTGTGGCGGAAGCGGCAGTCCGGGCAGGATGCCGCCTGTATTTCGGCTACCCCATTACTCCGCAGAACGAGATTAGCGAATACCTCTCCTTCCGTCTACCCCAAGTAGGGGGAGTATTCCTCCAGGCTGAGAGCGAGGTTGCTGCCATCCACATGGTGTACGGAGCAGCTGCAACGGGTGCCCGGGTCATGACTTCCTCCTCTGGCCCCGGGGTAAGCCTCATGCAGGAGGGACTCTCCTGTCTTGCCGCGGCTGAGCTCCCCTGTGTTGTGGTGAACATGAGTCGAGGAGGGCCGGGAGTTGGGAATATTCAGCCTGCGCAAAGCGACTACTTTCAGGCGGTGAAAGGCGGAGGGCATGGGGATTACCGGCTCATTGTTCTTGCTCCCTCCACCGTCCAGGAGCTCGTTGACCTTACTTATCGGGCTTTCTACCTTGCCGACAAGTACCGGAATCCGGTGGAAATTCTGGGGGACGGGATGCTCGGACAGATGATGGAACCGGTGACCTTCAGGGAGCCGGAATTTCCTCCCCTTCCCCCTAAAGACTGGGCAATCCGGGGAAAGGGCAGTGGTCCCCGAAAGTGGGTTGTCTGTCTCGACCTTGACCCAAAGGGGCTTGAGGCATTGAACCTGAAACTCCAGCGAAAATACCGTCTCCTCGAAGAGCAGGAAACCGACTACGACACCTTTGGGGATCCCGAGCCAGAAATTCTCCTTGTGGGATTCGGAACTGTGGGACGAATTTTGAAGAGCGTTGTCCGGGAAGGGAAGAAAGAGGGATTGAAGCTCGCCCTTTTCCGACCGATAACGCTCTTTCCCTTCCCAAAGGCTGCACTTTTCGAAAAGGCTAAAGGAGTGAAAGGCATCCTCGTCGTGGAGATGAACCTTGGCCAGATGCTTGAGGACGTGGAGCTGGTGGTGCGGGGAAAGGTACCGGTGTTCTTCCTCGGGCACACAGGGGGTGTGATCCCCACTGTTTCTGAAATTCTCGAGTACGTCCACGGCCTCCTCAAGGAGGAGATACGGGTATGAAGGTGGTCTTTGAGCGGCCAAAGACGCTCCTTGAAAAACCATTCACCTACTGTCCTGGGTGCCACCATGGCCTGGCACAACGGCTCATTGCCGAGGTCATCGAGGAGCTGGGCATTGCCGACCGGACCATCGGAGTAGGACCCATCGGGTGCTCGGTGTACATCTACGAATTCATCGACGTCGACTTCGTTGTGGGAGCCCACGGGAGAGCCCCAGCCATCGCTACAGGAATCAAGAGGTCCCTTCCGGATCGGGTTGTCTTCTCCTACCAGGGTGACGGGGATATCGCGGCTATCGGAACCGCTGAAATCATCCACGTTGCGAACCGAGGAGAACTCATCACCTCCTTTTTCGTTAACAACGCGGTGTTCGGCATGACCGGGGGACAGATGGCTCCCACTACCCTTTTAGGACAGAAGACGAAAACCACCCCCCTGGGGAGAGATCCCCAGGTTCACGGTTTTCCTTTTCGCCTCGGGGAATGCTTGAGTGTCCTTGAAGGGAGCGCCTACATCGCCCGGGTGGCCCTCACCCGTCCTCAATTCATTCGTCAGGCCAAGGAATGTATCCGCAAAGCCTTCCTCACCCAGATGGAGGGGAAGGGGTTCTCTCTGATTGAAATTCTCTCTCCCTGCCCCACAAACTGGGGCATGAGCCCAAAGGAAGCGGTGGACTGGCTTGAGGAGAAAATGATCCCTTACTTTCCCCTTGGGGAGCTCAAAGTGAAGGGGTGCAACTCTCGTGAAACACCATGAGATTCTCATTGCCGGCTTTGGGGGGCAGGGTGTCCTTTTCTTGGGGAGGGTTCTTGCTGTTGCGGGGATGTTTGAAGGGTATGAGGTCAGCTGGTACCCATCATATGGACCGGAAATGCGAGGAGGAACGGCAAACTGCACGGTGATCATCTCTGACGAAGAAATTGGTGCCACTATTTCTGACCGACCCGGTATCTGCATCGTCATGAACGAGCCTTCCTTTTTCCGCTTTACCCCCACTGTGCAATCCGGGGGACTCCTTCTTGTGAACACCTCTCTTGTCCGGGCAAAATGCGAGCGAGAAGACCTTGAAGTCCTCCCTGTTCCGGCAAACGACCTGGCCAAGCTCTACCTCGATGGAGCGGAGGTCACAAACACCATCATCCTTGGAGCCCTCCTTGCCCGGTGCCCTGTTGTCCAGAGGGAAAGCGCTGAAAGGGCGCTCGTAGAGTGCCTGCGGGGAAAGCGAGAGAAACTCTACACCCTGAATCTGAAGGCTCTCGAGGTGGGGTGGGAGTTCGTTGCAAAGGGGGCCTGAAGTATGCTGGTGAGAGATCGCATGAGTAGGGACGTTGTTACCATCCCGAGTTCGGTCACCATCCTTGAAGCACAGAAAATCATGCGGGAAAGCCGGGTACGGAGGCTTCCCGTGGTGGACCATGGAGAGCTCGTGGGCATCGTGACGTACAACGACCTCCTTGAGGCTTCTCCCTCAAAGGCGACCACGCTGAGTCGTTTTGAGTTGACGTACCTTCTGAGCAAAATGACTGTAGCCGAGATTATGACCCGTAACGTCATTACCGTCCCACCCGACGTCCCTATTGAAGAGGCAGCACTCATCATGCAGAGGCACCGGATTGGGGGTCTACCGGTTGTGGAGGGGGAGAAGGTGGTGGGCATCATCACCGAGTCAGACATCTTTGAGGTCTTCGTGGAAACCCTGGGAATCAAGGAGGGAGGAACACGGATCACCCTGGAACTCCCACAAAAGCCGGGAGCGTTGCATGAAGTCACCGGGGTGATTAAAGAATACGGTATCAACATCTTGAGCCTTGCCACTTTCTACGAGGAAGGCAAGCCCGAATACCGGTATGTCGTGGTAAGGGTCAATACAGTAACTCCCCAGGAAATTGTGGCTAAACTCAGAGAGAAGGGTATCACCGTCACCCACGTTTGGATTGCTCCTTTGGGGGAGAGAGGCCATGTTCTTCCCGTATGACGGAAAGGCTACTGAATTGCCCGAACCTGAAACGGAGAAAGAAGAGATACTCCTGAGGACAAGGGTGTTCGATGTTGTTCGGAAAACATACCGTGGCGGTATGGAACGGATTTTCGTCCGCCACCGCGGTGCCGTGACCGTCATCGCCACCACCCCCCGGGAACAGGTGCTCCTTGTCAGGCAGTTCCGTGCCCCTGTTGGGGAATGGCTCTGGGAGATCCCGGCAGGGACCCTCGAAGAGGGAGAAGACCCACTGTTCTGTGCCCAGCGGGAACTCGAGGAAGAAACGGGCTTTTCCTCTCCGGAGTGGTCTTACCTTTTCTCCGTGTGCCTTGCCCCAGGATATAGCAGCGAAATCATCCATTTCTTCCGGGCTCGGAATGCCTGTCCCCTTGAGGGAGATATCCGCGAAGGAGACGCTGACGAGGTCATCTACTACCTTGAGATCTCTAAAGAAGAGGCGCAGGCCATGCTTGCGGAGGGTGTCATTAAAGACGCCAAAACCCTTATCGGTCTCCAGTACTGGCTCAGTGAGAGACCATGAGAGTGTTCATTGCGCTCCTTGATGGTGTTGGCGTTGGCGCCCTCCCCGATGCCTATCTTTACGGGGACGAAGGGAGTCATACTCTGAGGAATACCGCCCTGGCCGTGGGTGGGCTGTATCTTCCGAACCTTGAACGCCTGGGGCTGGGTCTTCTCGAGGACATTCCGCACCTTGGTCGGCCCAGTTCCTTCCTTTCATGGTACGGGAAGATGCTTGAGCAATCACCAGGAAAGGACACTACGAGCGGGCACTGGGAAATCGCCGGGGTCATTCTGGAACGTCCTTTCCCTGTGTACCCTCAGGGATTTCCCCAAAACGTCGTGGAGAGCATTGAAGAGACCATCGGACGGCCAATTCTTGGAAATAAGCCAGCTTCAGGAACGGTCATTATCGAAGAGCTTGGGAGGGAACACCTCCGTACCGGATTCCCTATTGTGTACACCTCGGCAGACAGCGTGCTCCAGAT
>JAPWUU010000122.1 GCA_028275365.1 Candidatus Caldatribacterium sp. | reverse complement strand
CCCATGGCGGCCATTTCGGTCACAACCGGCCTGATAACGGGGACGCCGAGGATATCTGCCTGGAACTGCATGAGGAAGTTGTTCTTCACCGCTCCCCCGTCAACCCGAAGGGACTCGAGCACCTGCCCGGAGTCGGCGATCATCGCTTCTAGAACGTCCCTTGTTTGGTAAGCCATGGACTCGAGTGTTGCCCGGACAATGTGTTCTCGGGTTGTCCCCCGGGTAATACCGATGATAAGCCCCCGGGCGTACATGTCCCAGTACGGTGCGCAGAGTCCGGTGAAGGCTGGGACCACGTAGACTCCGGCGGTATCGGGGACCGACTGAGCCATGGCCTCGGTCTGTGCGGCATTCTCGATGATTTTGAGCCCGTCGCGCAACCACTGGACTGCAGCGCCCCCGATGAAGACCACTCCTTCCAGGGCATATTCAATCTTCCCCCCGATTCCCCAGGCAAGATCCGTGGTCAAGCCATTCTGGGAGAGGAGGAATTTCTCGCCGATATTCATCATCAGGGCCAGGGCTGTGCCATAGGTGTTCTTGGCCATCCCGGGCCGGAAACAGGTCTGGCCGAAGAGCGCTGCATGCTGGTCTCCCGCTACCCCTGCGATGGGAATTTCAGCATCGCCGAAAATCTCTTCGTTTCTGGCCAAGGCCATGACCCCACTCGACGGTCTGGGTGTGGGCAGGATTTCCCGAGGGATGTCCAGAGCATCAAGGAGCTCCTGGTCCCATTCTAAAGTTCGAACGTTGAAGAGCATTGTCCTTGAAGCGTTCGAGTAGTCCGTGACATGGGCGCTACCCTTGCTGAGGTTCCATATGAGCCAGGAGTCGATGCATCCCATGAGGAGTTTCCCCTGCCGTGCGAGGTTGCTGGCTTCGGGGACGTTGTCCAGAATCCACTTGATTTTGGTGGCCGAAAAGTACGCATCAATGGTCAGCCCGGTCTTCTCCCGCACTTTTTCCTCGAGGCCCCGCGCTTTTAACTCTTCGCATATTGGGGCAGTTCTGCGGCACTGCCAGACAATGGCGTTGTAGACCGGATGCCCCGTCTCCCTATCCCAGAGAATGGTGGTTTCCCGCTGGTTGGTGATACCGATCCCTGCGACCTGGTCGGGCCGGGCCTTCGCTTTCTCCAGAGCTTCCCTCATGCAGGCAAGGGTGGTTTCCCAGTGTTCCAGGGGATTGTGTTCCACCCATCCGGGGTGAGGGTAAATCTGACCGATTTCCCGGTATGAATTCGCCACGATATTCCCTTCCCGGTCGACGAGAATCACCCTTGTCCCTGTTGTCCCCTGGTCAATGGCCATGACGTACCTCTTTTCCACGGCGATCCCCCTCCGGTTTCCGGAATTCTACGGCTTAATGATGACCTTTAAGGCCTCTCCTTTCTCCACCGCACGTACACCCTCCATGATCTGGGGGAGAGGATATGTATGCGTGATGTACCGGCGCGCGGCGATTTTCCCCTCGGCCAGGATTTTCAGGGCCAGTCGATTCTGAGCTGCCGTTGAGGCATGGGCCCCGAAAACCCCTACCTCTTTGTAGTGGATGAGATTGCTGTCAAGGTAGCCTTTGGACTTCCCCTGGGGCAAGCCGCCGAAAAGACTCACCCGACCCCTTCTTGCCACCATCTGCAGGGCCTGGTTCTGTGCCTCTCCCACCGGGCAGGCCACGATGACCACATCTACCCCCTGTCCTCCTGTCTGGGAGAGAATCTCCTCGACGGGATCAGCCTCGTTACTCTTTATGGTCACGACGTTTTTCCCCAGAGTGGCAGCGTGTTCTAACCTCTCCGGCACTATGTCGATGACGAAGACCCTGCTTGCCCCTTTGAGCAGGGCGAGTTCGGTGTGGAATAGCCCGATAACCCCTGCACCGATGACGGCCACGGTCTGCCCCAGCCTTATGTCGAGGAAACTCTGCCCGTTGATGCAGCAGGCCAGGGGTTCTGCCAGTGCCGCTTCTTCAAAGCTCAGCCCCTGGGGGATCCGGTTCACGTGGCCCTGCTGCACCGCTTTTGCCGGCACGGCCATGACCTCGGCAAAGCCACCGTCGAATTCAAAGCCAATCGTTTCCAAGTTGGGGCACATATTGGTGATGCCATGGCGGCAGTACTCACATACTCCACAACCTATGGCCGGTGCTACGGTGACCGCTTCGCCCACGCTGTAGCCTGAAGTCCCCAGACCCACTGCCTTGATAATCCCTGCCACTTCATGGCCCAGAACTCTTGGGGGCGTGACGTGGGCACTCCCGTGTCGCAAGGTTCTCACATCAGACCCGCATATAGCACAGGCTTTGACCTCTACGAGTATTCCTCCCGGTTCCACCTCCGGTTCGGGGATTTCTTCCACAACCATCTCGTTCACAGCCTTCATAACCGCCGCCTTCAAGGGAGGACCTCCTCTCGATTCACGGGATGAACAGCACCTTATTGAAGAACTCTTCTTTCTTCCAGAGGCGCTGGAAAACCTCAGGCGCCTCTTCCAAGCGAAACCGGTGACTGATAACAGGCTGACACCTGATGAGACCTCGTGCCATGAAGTGCAAGGCAATTTGCCATTCATTTACCGGCAGAGGCGAAAAAACGGAGTTCCAGGCTCCAACGATGCGGATTTCCTTCCGGAGAATCCCGTCAAGCGTTGCGCTGGGAATGATAAGGTCATCGTAGGAGATGCCACAGAAGACCACCGTTCCTTCCTTCTTCGCCATGCGAAGCCCCTGTTCCTGGGTGATTCTTGAGCCTGCTATCTCCACCACACACTCCACACCAGCTCCTCCGGTCCGGGCAAGGACGGAAGCGACAGGGTCTTCCTTCCTGGCGTTGATCACATGGTCGGCCCCCAGATTTCTGGCGATTTCCAGTTTCTCGTCGAAGATGTCAACGGCAAATATTTCCTTTGCCCCCATTACCCGGGCCCACTGGACAGCAAAAAGACCGATGGGGCCGACGCCCAGAATGGCAACGGATTTCCCGGCTTTCAGGTTGCCCTGCCGCAGGGCATGGAAAGCAATGGCCACAGGGTCAGTACAGGCTCCCGACTCGAAATCAAGCCCTTCAGGGAGCTGCAGTACGTCGCATTCTTCCACGGCCACGTACTCCGCCATTGCTCCATCCACACGGGATCCATAGTAGCTGTAGTGGTCGCAGAGGTTGAATTTTCCAGTTTTGCAGTAGTCACAGGTTCCACAGGGAATGAGAGGAGCAACAGTCACCCGATCCGCGGGCTTGCATGAGGTTACCCTGGCTCCTACTTTGACCACTTCGCCTGCGAATTCGTGACCGATGGTCATGGGGTAGGAGTAGGTACCCTTTTTCATCACCCGTCCCGGGTCAGACCCGCAGACCCCAACGGCCCGGACGCGAACAAGCACCTGGTGGTCGTTGATTTCCGGTATTTCCACTTCCTCCACCCGAAGGTCTCCGGGAGCGTGCAGTCGCACTGCCTTCATCCTGGTGGCCACGTGGACACAACTCCT
>JAPWUU010000121.1 GCA_028275365.1 Candidatus Caldatribacterium sp. | reverse complement strand
GGCGCAGAACATCGGGGACGAATCCTGCTCCAATCCCCTGGATTTTGTGCTGTCCGGGTTGACCCCCCGAAAGGACAGGCGAGCGGGCCGGTTCAACGGCCACTACCCGGAGGGACGGCTTGCGGGGTTTGAGGACCTCCGCTACCCCGGTGATGGTTCCTCCGGTCCCCACTCCGGCGACGAAGACGTCAATGGTGCCATCGGTATCCCGCCAGATTTCTTCTGCCGTGGTTTCCCGGTGGATTTTCGGGTTCGCAGGATTTTTGAACTGCTGGGGCATGAAGGAATTCGGAATCCGGGCAAGGAGTTCTTCCGCCTTCCGCACCGCACCCCTCATGCCCTCTTCCTGGGGGGTCAGGACCACTTCGGCGCCGAACCGGGTGAGAATCTTCCGTCGTTCCACGGAGACGCTTTCGGGCATCGTGAGGATGAGGCGGTACCCCCGCTGGGCGCAGACGAAAGCAAGGCCAATACCGGTGTTGCCGCTTGTGGGCTCGATAATGGTGGAGCCCGGGCCAAGAAGCCCCTGTCGCTCGGCCTCTTCAATCATCGAGACAGCAATCCGGTCCTTGACGCTTCCGCAGGGGTTGAAGAATTCAAGCTTCGCCGCAACCTTTCCTGGAAGTCCCTGGGCGAGTTTGCTCAGGTACACAAGGGGAGTGTTGCCGATGAGTTCGGTGATGTTCTGGGCAATGCGCACGGGTCCTCCCCCCTCTCGTCGTTCAAAGAGGCAACGAACACTTCACCACAAAAAGGACAAAGCAGAAGAAGGTCCTCTCCGTCCCAGGAGATTGCTCCACACTGTGGACACCGCACGAGGTTCCCATTCCCACCATATTCTCACCCCTTTGGGATGCGTAGTGACTCAAGGACATTTTCCTGGCACTTTGGAACCTCGAGGACCCTAGAGGTTCCAGAAAAGTCCCGGACGAGCACCACCGTTTTCTCCGCACCATTTTTCGTGTAGAAGGCGATGACCTGGGCGGAGCGTTCGATGTCTTCGGGTCCTGCCATTCCCCTCCCAAGACCCAGGGGCCCTTTTCCGCCCTGGGGGAAGAAAAGGAGGTCTCCCTCCCGGGCAAGGCGAAGCAGCGCCCGGTTCTCACCCTCGTTTCTCCCCACGACGAGTTTGTACCAGGGGGTGAACCGGAAATGCCTCCCGAGCTTCAGGAGCTCGACGTTTTCAAGGGTGAATGCATCGTGGTCCAGGAGGTCTCTCAGGCGCTTCGAGAAGATGGGGTCGGTGAGCAGGCACCCCCCGGCCGGGCTCGTGTACTCCTCAATCCCGAAGCGCTCTGCCAGTTCAAACTGCGCCTTTCGTCCCCTTCCGGCAATGCCGAGAAGCTCTTCTCGCCTGACCCACCCCTCGAGTTCCGGGATGGTTGGAGGGAGGAGCTTTGCCGAAAGCGGCCGAAGCAAAAACCCCGAAAGTCCGCTCTCTCTCTCGATGAGCCTGAGGGTATTTCGCATCTGGGATTTTGGACGCTGTCCGACGACCTCACCGGTGAAGACGAACTTCGCTCCTTCTTCCTCCATGATAGCCTTTGCCTTCCGGAGCATGAAGATTTTGCAATCGATGCAGGGGTTGAGGTTTTTCCCATAGCCAAAGCGAGGACTTCGGACAATCTCAAGGTATTCCTCACCCACCTGGACTTCCCGGAACTCTGCGCCCAGCTGCTTCATGATCCCTTCAAGGAAAGCCTTTCTGCCAAAGAAAGGGCTTGTGAAGTGGAGCGCCACGACCTCAATCCCCTGGGATCGGATGAGGGCTACCGCAATGGAGCTATCGAGTCCTCCAGAAACAAGACCAACGGCCTTCATGGTACCTCCTGTCATATGGAGTAGTCGGGGAGTTGAGACTTCTCCCGGGCAATGCGCACGACCTCGGCAAGGGTTATCCCTCCAAGGGTCCTGACAATGGTCTCCTGGAGCTTCTTCCACACCTCTCGGGCGGCGCAAGACGAAGCCCGATGACAGATGGCCTCATCTCGCAGGCAATCCACAATGACGACCTTCCCCTCCAGAGCCTCCACGATCTCAAGGACCGTGATGGCCTCCGGAGGTCGGGCAAGCTGGTACCCTCCCTCTGCTCCTCGCTTGGAAGAGATGAGACCTGCAGAGCGCAGAGGAATGATGAGTTGCCCCAGGTATTTTTCAGAGATTTCTTCTCTCTTCGCGATATCCCGAAGGAACACAAACCCCCCTTCGTCGTAAGAGAGGGCAAGCTCTATCATGAGCCGGAGTCCATATCGGGAACGGGTTGAGAGTCGAATCGTCTATCCCCCCAAAATCTATAAATATTATCGCTTTAGTAGAATTATAAAGGAAGAACTCTCCCGGTGTCAAGGGCCATCAGGTTCCGGATTGAACGTTGTGGGATGGGTCCAGGACCCGCCCGGGGAAAGGTGTTCCCAGCAAGCGGGTACTAACCCTCTCTGTGCAGGGTCGGGAAGCTACTTTATGGAGCCCTGGAGTATTCCCCTGATGATGTGCCTTTGCATGAAAAGGTAGAAAATGATGACCGGGGTGATGCTCAGGATAAGCGATGCAAGGAGGAGTCCATGTCTCAGAAATCGAAGTCCAGGAACTCTGTGCACCCAAGTCCTACCGCAAGGTTCATAAGGCCTTTGTCGTGGTGGTACCGTACCTCCCAGAGGGTGTCGATGACCATCGTGGCACCCTTGCGGGTGGTGAAGAACAGCCACTTTGGGATCCACCTATGAATGGGATCCCTGGTGTACGCAAGGTGAATCCACGCCAGGCTCACCATGTGCGCCACGATTTTGCTGCTGTCCCGCCACCGGTTGCGGTGGGAACGAGATCGGTGTTGTCGAAGACACATGGGAGTTCTGCACAGTGCCAGGCCATGCCTACATCGTCCACGATCTGAGCTTCGTAGGCGAAAACGTAGGTATACACGGGGGCACCTTTTGTGCAACCTTTTCCATGTTCCAGGTGTTTTGTTGTTGCGGAGGAGATCAGCGGCCTCGTTGGTGATAGTTGAGGCGTGAGGAAGGAAGCAATGCTCACGTCGTCGTATCCGACGACCTTGATGTCTTCAGGTATCCTCTTTTTCCGCTGGTGGCAGATTTTCATAACACTGGCGGCAATGACGTCGCTTCCAGCGAAGATGCCCTCCACGTCGGGGTGTTCCTCAAAAAGCCTGAGAACCAGTGTATCATACTGGCGCATGTCGAAAACGTTGAGGTCCGTTTCCACGGTCACGTATTCCACTTTTCTGGCCTGTGCGGTGGCGACAAACGCCCTGTTCCGCTGGTTTGCCAGCATATTCAGGCGGAGGTTACCGCAGATGTGGGCGATTTTCCTGCACCCCCTGTCGATGAGGAGGTTGGTGGCTAAAGTTCCCCCAGGTAGTTGTCGGAGGACACGAAGGGGATGTCCGGTGCAATCTGCCGGTCAAAGGTAACCAGGGGGAGTTTGAGGCTCAGGTATTCGTCCACTTCTAAGGTGTGGCTAGCCATGATGATGCC
>JAPWUU010000120.1 GCA_028275365.1 Candidatus Caldatribacterium sp. | reverse complement strand
CTGGACCTTCATCCTCAGCATGGCGCTCACGCCCTTTCACCTATATTATACCCCCGCTTCGATTTTTCTCAATTTGCTTTTTGCTCAACCGTTGCCTGTGCCACTCCAAGTGCTTCTCCCTACCATCCGGACCATGGACATCTCCTTTGTCTTTCCGAGACCCTTTTCCTTTGTCTTTGCGAGGGGCAAAGCGACGAAGCAACCCCCTTCCTTTCTGTCACTGCCAACCAAGCGAAGCAGCCTCAAGGCCGCAGAGAGCGAGACTGCTTCGGAAACGAAACTACGACCTCGCAGTGACCTTTTTGTTGGTCATTGCGAGGGGCGAAGCCCTGAAGCAATCCGGCGGCATTTCTTCGCCGTTGCGGGCGAAGCGAGGCAGTCTCACGAGATTGCTTCGCCAGACGAAAAAGCGAGGCTCGCAATGACCGGGGAAAGGACGAAACGACGAAACGACGAGCTCGCAGGGACCCTTTTTGTGCGTCATTGCAAGGGCCAGAGGCCCGAAGCAATCTGGTGGTTGAGACTACTTCGGAGGCAAAACTACGACCTCGCAGAGACACTCTGCCGTGTCACTGCAAGCGAAGCAGTCTTAGGATTGCTTCGCCAGACGAAAAGACGAGGCTCGCAATGACGTGCCAGGGGCCATCGCGAGGATCTCCTTTCCCCGTCACTGCGAGGAGCGGAGCGACGAAGCAGTCTCGTATTTTACTGCATGGTGTATGGGAAACACAGAAACCCGGATTCAACGGGCGGCTTCAAGAGGCGCCATGATGTGGATTTCTTCAAGTGAAGCGAGCTTCGAGGCGTCGAGTATTTCTATTTCAAGGGGAAGACCTCGTTCGTCGAGATGGAGAATCACCCCTTCCTTCAGGTCTATGGCATCCACCGGATGGCCCTCTCTGAGCTCTATCAGGAGCACATCAGCCTCTTTCGAGTATTTTATCTTCAAAGACCTCGCCTCCCTGGAAGTACCGCTCGGCATAGGGAAAGTACACGGTGACGAGCACCGGTGTATTTCCGTCATACTCGTAGATGGCCCGGACAAGGTGGGAACCTTCGTACCTCCTGTGGGCGATATACCTTTTGCCGTGCCCAGTGACAACCTCTTCAGGAAAGAGGAGCGTCTCCAGGACCTGTTCCTCTGAAAGGGACCACTTCTGCATTCTCTCCAGGGCGTGATGGAGGAAGAGGATGCTGATCCTCTTTCCCTGGGCGTTTACGCTGTACAGCCTTCCCTGGGCGCACGGCCTTACTTCCTCAATGTTGAACGCTGGCACGTTTCCACTGTGCCTATTATACCATGGAGTACCTCGTCATTACGGTTTTGAAAGGTGCTCTCGCTCGTATATTCTTTTTCGGTCGTTTTGAGCCTTTCTTTTCGTTGTTCGAGTTGCAAAGTGGCAGAGAGCGAGACTGCTTCGGAAGCGAAACTGCGACCTCGCAGTGACCTTTTTGTTGGTCATTGCGAGGGGCGAAGCCCTGAAGCAATCCGGCAGACGTTTCTCTACCGTTGCAAGCGAAGCGAAGCAGTCTCATATTCCCACGGGGTGAGAGAAGAGATTGCTTCGCCAGACGAAAAAGCGAGGCTCGCAATGACGTGCCAGGGGCCATCGCGAGGATCTCTTTTCCCCGTCACTGCGAGGAGCGGAGCGACGAAGCAGTCTCAAGACCAAAGAAAACGAGATTGCTTCGCAGGCGAAGAGACGAGCTCGCAATGACTACCTTTGTGTGTCACTGCAAGCGGGGCGAAGCGAGGCAGTCTCACGAGATTGCTTCGCCAGACGAAAAAGCGAGGCTCGCAATGACCGGGGAAAGGACGAAACGACGAAACGACAAGCTCGCAGGGACCCTTTTTGTGCGTCATTGCAAGGGCCAAAGGCCCGAAGCAATCTGGTGGTTGAGACTACTTCGGAGGCAAAACTACGACCTCGCAGTGACACGATGGGTCACCGCAGGCGAAGGAACCTCGAATTCTCAAAACCAGAACTTGCGAAGGAGGAGAAAAAGGATAAGCCACCAGGCGATGGAAGAAGTCTCAACGGACGCGTTTTCTGTGGCTTTTGATGTCCTTCACCACCTCCTGAACGGTCAGCCCTCCAAGCCACTCCTCACGGTCCCTGGTGTAATCGCCGCTCCCTCTTGCAAACTGCTGCAGGAAGCGGGCCATTCCCACCGGGCCCAGAGCCTCCCTCAGGGCTTCAAGGCCTCTCTCCCGAATCTCGGCTGGCGTCATTCTGTGCAGAGCCACCTGTCGTCACCTCCATTAACCACAGGACAGGGTTCTCAACCCTCACGCGCAAATTGCCCCGAATCTTTCGGGCGATGTTGAGCATTCGGTCGTCGGTGGTGAGGAGCACCCGGGTGCCCCCTGCCTCGGCGCAGGCGATGTGCAAAGCATCGAGGGCCTTAAACCCGAGCCGCTCAAGTTCCTGGGCACGGACCTGCACTGGCCGGTTCACCTTCTGCCGGGCCCGGGCAACGGAAGCAAGAAGGAACACCCTGTATCTCCTCTCTTCATCGGGGATGCGAGAAATCTCATAATCCACAGCTTCGCTCCCCAGAAGCTGCCATTCCCCGGCCTGACAGCGCTCGAGAATAAGCAACACCGCTTCGGCTTCCAGGCGAATACGCTCCTGGGACTGGTCGTCGAAGGGCCTGTTTAGGCAGCATACGTCAAGGTAGACGAGCATCGTCTCCTCTGAATGAGTGTCACTCTTTGCTGGAATCTCCGAATACCCCGCGCTATACCCTCCTCCCAGCAAGTACTATACCAGAAGGACGGGGTTTTGCAATTCCAGAAACCTTTCTGTGCTCCCATGAGGACTTCCTCACCAGAAGCAGTACCTTCACCGTTTTTTGCCAACCATGAACCCACCATGCACTTACTCAGCCGACACTCGGACGACCTTGCGGAGATGCCCGGGAGAGGAGGATGCCTCCTTATGCAGGGGGTCTTGAGCACTATGAAAATCATGGATTACGAGGGAGCAAAAGAGCGGTTGGGAAGACTCTGGAGACGGTATCAAAACACATACCGGCCTTCTCGAATCGGCGAGGTCAAGGGGGAAATTTCCCCTGTTTTCTGAAGTGTCAGGAGGACACCAGAAAGCGCATTTACGCCACCAGTGCGGCAGGAAGTCTCGTAGCAGGATAGAGGTTTTCATTCCGTCTTCAGGTAAAGGCATGTGAGCGCCACAGACTTTTGCCTCTTTTTTCTTTCCAAAGCCGCGAAGTGGCGAGGAATCCCTGAGACTGCTTCGGAAGCGAAACTACGACCTCACAGTGACCTTTTTGTTGGTCATTGCGAGGGGCGAAGCCCTGAAGCAATCCGGCGGTATTTCTTCGCCGTTGCGGGCGAAGCGAGGCAGTCTCACGAGATTGCTTCGCCAGACGAAAAAGCGAGGCTCGCAATGACCGGGGAAAGGACGAAACGACGAGCTCGCAGGGACCCTTTTTGTGCGTCATTGCAAGGGCCAGAGGCCCGAAGCAATCCGGCAGACGTTTC
>JAPWUU010000029.1 GCA_028275365.1 Candidatus Caldatribacterium sp. | reverse complement strand
TTCTTGTGGATAGTTCTGGGGATAAGGTGTGCCTCTCCGCCACCGACCTTGAGGTGGGCATCACCGCAACCTTTTCAGGGGAAATCCTCGAGGAGGGGCAGGTGGTGCTCCCGGGAAAGGTCCTCTACAGCATCGTCCGCACACTCAAAGGAGAGGTGAGGCTGAGAACGGAAGGAGAGAGGGCCTTGCTCCAGTGTGGCCGGAGCCGCTTCGAGCTTTCGGGATTCCCACCGGGGGATTTCCCCTTCTTTCCTCAGGAAGAAGAGGGCTTTGCGGTGCTTCTCCCTGGAGAGCTCCTCAAGGAGGCCCTGCTCCGGACGTCCTTTGCCGTTTCCCGGGATGAGACGCGTCCCGTGCTCACGGGGGTACTTTTCGCCTTTGCTCCGGGATGCTTCGAGGTGGTCGCCACCGATGGCCATCGCCTGAGTCGGAACGTCTTCGAACTCCCCGGAATCGAGAAGGAAGCCCGCTATGTTCTGCCCCAAAAAGCAGTGGCAGAGCTTTTGCGCCTTCTGGGGAAAGAGGATGCCCGGTTTGTTCCCCAAAACGGCAGTGTGGTCTTCCGGATTGGGGAAACGGTGCTCTTCTCCACCCTCATCGAGGGTGAGTACCCCAACTACCTCCAGGTGATTCCTCAGAGCTTCGTGAGCCGGGCTTGGGTCTTGAGAGAAGAGCTCTTAGAAGCACTGGAGCGGGTGGCACTTGTGACCTCTGGGGTTCCGGTGGTTGAGGTGTCTTTTGGCGGGGGAATGCTCAGGCTTCGGGTTACGGGAGACCTGGGGGTGGCGGAAGAAGAGGTGGTGGGAGAGACTGAAGGGGACCACCTGAAGGTGGCGTTTAATGTGCGGTACCTCCTTGAGGCCCTGCGGGTGATGAGGGACGAACGGGTGGAACTCGGGCTTTCTGGAGAACTTTCCCCGGCAAAGGTTTCTTCATCTTCCTCTTTCGAGTACGTCCTCATGCCCGTCCGGCTCCAGGGGGTGTGAGCACCCTCCGTGCATTTTGAAGCGGTGCGTTTTGTGAGGTTCCGGAACCTCAGGGAGGTCGAGCTTTCCCTGGGGCCGGGGATGTTCGTGCTTTTGGGGGACAATGCCCAGGGGAAGACCAACTTCCTTGAAGGGCTCTTTCTCCTTGCCCGGGGTTTCTCCCCCTTTTTTGCCCGGGATGAGGAACTCATCGCCTTTCAAGAAGAGGAGGCTTTCCTTTCGGCCCGCCTCGTAGAGGGAAATTCGGTCTCGGTGCGCCAGGTGGTTCTTCGCAAAAAAGGCAAGAGGGAGTGGCGTCGAGACGGGAAACTTGAGCGAAAGAGAACTCCTCTCCCCCTTGTGGGGTTCTTCCCCGAGGACCTTGCCCTCGTCGACGGAGAACCGAAGAAGCGACGGGACTTCATCGATCGGGCTTTGGCGTTTTTCTCTCCCCAATTTGAGGCTCTCCTCAGTGCCTATGAGCAGGTGCTCTCCCGGAGGAACCTCCTCCTCCGGGAGGGACGGGATGAGGACCTCGTTGAGGTTTATGGGGAAAAGCTCGTGACCCTGGGGGCGAGAATCGTCGAGGAGAGGCTCCGTTACCTCCGCCTCTTTGCTCCGTTCTTTGAGCAGGCTTACCGGAATTTCTCCGAGGGGAGTGATGCGCTTCGGGTTGTGTACGGGGCCCGGGGATACACCACGGGAGAGGGAGTCCTTGAGGGCCTCAGGAAGGCAAGAGAAGCGCTGCGGGAGGAAGAACGGAGGCGGGGGATGACGCTCTTTGGCCCTCACCGTGATGAAATTGCTTTTCTCCTTGGAGGACGGGATGTCCGGGAGTTTGCGTCTTTTGGGGAGAAAAAGAGCGTGGCTTTGGCGCTGCGCATGGCAGAAAAAGCTGTGGTACAATGGATACGGAAAGACGGTGTGGTGCTCCTCCTTGACGATGCGTTCCCGGGACTGGATGCGAAGAGACGGCGGGCGCTTGCATCGTGTCTTTTTTCGGAAGTCCAGGTCTTCCTCACCACCACAGAGGAAGACCTGGCTCTGGAGCTGAGAAATCAGGGAGCACGGGTGTTCCTGGTGCGTGCAGGGGAGATTCAGGGATGAACAGGCCTTCGCCCCTTTCTGAAGCCCTGGCAGAGTTTCTGAAGCGGCAGGGTCTTCTGCCCAAGGTCCAGGTGTACCAGGCCATGGAGCGATTCGGCGAGTGGTTTCCGGATCTTGCGGCGGTGTGCACCCCGAAGAAAGTGGTGCGGAACGTGCTTTTCCTTGAGGTTTTGGATCCCGTGTGCCTTCTTGAGGTTGAGGGACGAACCCGGGAAATTCTTGAGACCTTTCAGCGGCAGGGGATTCCCCTTGAGGCGGTGAAGATTCGGGTGTGTCCACGAGGTGACGAGAAGTGACGAAGAAAGAGTACACGGCCGATGCCATTCAAATCCTCGAAGGACTGGAAGCGGTCCGGAAGCGGCCGAGCATGTACATTGGGAATACGGATATCGGAGGGTTACACCACCTGGTGTTCGAGGTGGTGGACAACAGCGTCGATGAGGCCCTGGCCGGTTTCTGCACCGAAATTACGGTGACCATCCACCGGGATGGTAGTGTCTCCGTCCTCGACAACGGGCGAGGGATTCCGGTGGACATCCACCGGGGGGCGGGGAAACCGGCGCTTGAGGTGGTTTTGACCACTCTCCACGCCGGAGGGAAGTTCGAGAGCGGGGCCTACACGATTTCTGGAGGACTCCACGGGGTAGGGATTTCGGTGGTCAACGCCCTCTCGGAGTGGCTTGAGGTGGAGGTGAAGACCCAGGGGAGAGTCTGGCACCAGCGCTACGAGCGGGGGAAGCCGGTGACGCCCCTCCGTTCCCTGGGGGAGACGGAGGAGACGGGAACGTACGTTCGCTTCAAACCTGACCCCCTGGTTTTCCCTCAAACGGAGTTCCACTTTGATATCCTTGCCCAGCGCCTGAAGGAACTCGCCTTTTTAAACCCCGGCCTCACGCTGAGCCTTGTTGATGAGCGCTCGGGAAAGCAGAAGGTGTACAGTTTCACAGGGGGCATCCGGGCCCTGGTGGAGCACCTCAACCAGGGAAAAGGCGTGCTCCATCCCGAGCCGATTTTCTTCTCCGGGAGTCGGAATGGCATCCGAGCTGAAATCGCCCTCCAGTACAACGATGGGTACCTTGAGACGGTGCTCTCTTTTGCCAACAATATCCGCACCGAAGAGGGTGGAGCCCATGTGACGGGGTTCAGAACCGCCCTCACCCGGGTCATTACCGAGTACATCGAGCGCCATGGTATCCTCAAGGAAAAAGAGGAGCTCCCCACGGGGAACGACGTCCGGGAGGGGCTCTGTGCCGTGATCCACGTTCTTGTCCCTTCGCCGCAGTTTGAGGGGCAGACAAAGACCAAGCTTGGGAATCCCGAGGTCCGGAGTTTCGTCGAGGACCTGACGGGGAATTTCCTGGGAACCTTCTTTGAGGAGAACCCTGGCGTGGCTCGGGCGATTGTGGAGAAGGTCTTAGAGAGCGTCCGGGCCCGGATTGCGGCGCGGAAAGCCCGGGAACTTGCCCGTAAAAAGGACAGTCTGGAGTCGGTGACGCTCCCGGGGAAACTCGCCGACTGCACCGAAAAGGACCCCCGGATGGCGGAGATTTTCATCGTGGAGGGGGACTCGGCGGGAGGCTCAGCCAAACAGGGGAGAGACCGGCGTTTTCAGGCCGTTCTACCCCTTCGGGGAAAAATCCTCAACGTGGAGAAGGCGAGTCTCCACCGAATTCTCTCAAGCGATGAAATTCGCAATATCATCGCCGCCTTGGGCTGTGGCATCGGGGATGATCTCACCATTGAGAAGCTCCGTTACCACAAGGTTATCATTATGACTGACGCCGACGTGGATGGTGCCCATATCCGGACGCTCCTTCTGACCTTCTTCTACCGCTACATGCGTCCGCTCCTTGAGGGTGGGCACATCTACATTGCCCTTCCGCCTCTTTACCGCGTCCGGGTGGAGAAAAATGACTATTACGCCTTCGACGATCGGGAACTTGAAACACTCCTGCAAAACTTCAGGAACAAAAAGTACACTATTCAGCGGTATAAGGGCCTTGGGGAAATGAATCCCGAGCAGCTCTGGTACACTACCATGAATCCGAAAACCCGCACCATCAAGCGGGTCACCATTGAGGACGCTTTAGAAGCGGAGGCAATCTTCAGCATCCTCATGGGGGATGCGGTGGAGCCCCGCCGGGAGTTCATTCAGGAACACGCCCTGGAAGTGGTGAATCTTGACATCTGAAGGTGAAGGTGGTCCCCGTGGAGGAACAGGGAAAGGTACTCTTGGTCGACGTTAAAGATGAGATGAAGGAAGCCTACCTGAGTTACGCCATGAGCGTCATCGTGGGGCGGGCGCTTCCCGATGTTCGTGATGGACTGAAGCCCGTCCAGCGGCGCATTCTCTACGCCATGCAGGAGATGAACTTGCGGCCCACCGAACCCTATCGCAAGAGCGCCCGCGTGGTGGGGGATGTCCTCGGGAAATACCACCCCCACGGTGACATGGCTGTGTACGAGGCTTTGGTGCGCCTGGCCCAGGACTTCACCTGCCGGTACCCCCTCGTTGATGGCCATGGCAACTTCGGCTCGGTCGATGGGGATCCCCCGGCGGCCATGCGGTACACAGAAGTTCGTCTGGCGCCGATTGCGGAGGAAATGCTCCGGGACCTCGAGAAGGATACCGTGGATTTTGTGCCGAACTTCGACGAGTCCCTGAAAGAGCCCGTGGTGCTTCCGGCAAGTTTCCCCCAGCTCCTTGCCAACGGTGCTTCAGGCATTGCCGTGGGTATGGCCACCAATATCCCTCCGCACAACCTGCGGGAGCTCGTCGACGGACTGCTGTACCTTCTCGATCACCCTGAGGCTTCGGTGGAGGACCTCCTCCGCCTTATCCCGGGGCCCGATTTCCCCACAGGAGGAAAAATCGTTGGGCGGCGGGGGATTGAGGAGTACTTCCGGGAGGGACGAGGGAAGCTCATCATCCGGGGAGAGGCGACCGTGGAGGAAATCGCCCGGGGGAAGCAGGCCATCGTCATCCGGGAACTCCCCTACCAGGTGAATAAGGCGGACCTTGTGGAGCACATCGCCCGTCTTGTGGAGGAGAAAAAGCTCCCCGATGTTGCCGAGGTCCGGGATGAATCCGACCGGGAAGGTATCCGGGTGGTGCTTGAGCTCAAGCGGGGTGCCAACCCCCACTACATCCTCCGTTACCTCTACAGGCACACGGCATTAGAGGTGAGCTTTGGGGTGATTCTCTTGGCTTTGGTTTCGGGAAAACCCGAGGTTTGCACCATGCCGCAGGCTTTGAAGCACTTCCTCAACTTCCGCCGGGAGGTCATCCTCAGGCGGAGCCGCTTTGAGCTCAAGGAAGCGGAGGAGCGGGCCCACATCCTCGAGGGCTTTCTGCGAGCCCTGGACCTCATCGACCGGGTGATTGCTCTCATCCGATCCTCTCAGAGTGTTCCCGAGGCGAAGGAGCGCCTTGTAGGAGAGCTCGGATTCACGGAGAAGCAGGCCCAGGCCATCCTCGAGATGCGTCTCCAGCGCCTGGTGGCCCTGGAGCGGGAGAAACTCGAGGAAGAGTACCGGGAGGTCACCGCAAAAATCCTCCATCTCCGGGAAATCCTTGAAAAGGAAGAGGTTCTCCGGGAGTGCATCAGGAGAGAGCTCGAACGAATTCGAGAGCTCTACGGCGACGAGCGGCGGACGCGGATTGTCGAGGAGGAAGAGGAAGAAGAGGAAGCGACACCCCTCATCCGGGAGGAAGAGGTTGTCGTCACACTCACCCGCGATGGGTATGTAAAGCGAGTGCCCCTTGCAACCTACCGGCGTCAGGGCCGGGGAGGAAGAGGGGTGAGTGCCGTCACCACTGGAGAAGAGGACTTCGTAAGCACCATGGTGGTCACGACCACACTGCACCGGGCGCTCTTTTTCACCAACCTGGGGCGGGTCTTCCAGCTTCCGGTGCACCAGCTCCCCGAAATGGGTCGCCAGGCCAAGGGCATGCACCTTGTGAACCTTTTGCCCCTGGAGGAAGGAGAGCGGGCCGTGACCCTCATCACTCTCCGGGACTTTAAGGAAGGAAAGTACCTCTTCTTCGTGACGGCCAGGGGAAAGGTCAAAAAGATTGACCTTCTGGAGCTTCTTTCCGTCACTCGCCGGGGTGTGCGGGTTGTGGAGCTTGAGGAGGAGGACGAGCTTGAGGGGGTGTTCACCACCTGCGGAGAGGACCGGGTGTTTCTGGCGACCTCGCAGGGTCTGGGGCTGAGCTTCAGGGAAGAAGAGGTTCGGCCCATGGGCAAGGCTGCCTCTGGTGTGCGGGGGATGAGCCTCCGGGAGGGTGACCGGGTGGTGGGGGCCTGCGTGATGCGCCAGAACGAGACGCTTCTTGTTGTCACCTCTTTGGGCATGGGGAAGCGGGTGAATCTTGAGGAATTCCCGGTCCACCACCGGGGTGGAATGGGCATCCGTCTTATTAGGGAGTCGGAGCGCTCGGGGAAGGTAGTGGGGATTGCCCCGGTGAGGGGTGAAGAGGAATTGCTCCTCTCAACCCAGAAAGGACTCCTCATCCGGGTCCACATTGAAGAAGTTCCCATCCAGAGTCGGGCAGCCCAGGGTGTCCGGCTCATTCGCTTAGAAAAAGACGACCAGGTAACGTCTTTTGCCGTTGTACTCCCATGAGCATGAACCCCCATGGTGGCCGGGTACTGGAATGGCTCAGGGAGGGGAAAAAGGGGATTGATTTGAGCGCCAGCCTCAATCCCCTGGGTCCTCCAGAGGTCCTCCGGCGGCGATGGCTCGACCTTTTCCCTACCCT
Source organism: Candidatus Caldatribacterium sp. (assembly GCA_028275365.1). Classification (GTDB taxonomy): domain Bacteria; phylum Atribacterota; class Atribacteria; order Atribacterales; family Caldatribacteriaceae; genus Caldatribacterium. The sequence continues at coordinate 8,223 of JAPWUU010000029.1, read as the reverse complement.
TTCACTCTACCCTCCCCTTGATCCCAGTTTTGTGGGGCGACTCCTTGAGGCCATCTACGGTTTTCCTCAGGAGGCCATCCTCCCCTGTAACGGGGCCACCCAGGGAATCTACCTTCTTGGGCGGGTGCTTTCGGGGAAAACCGTGGTCATCGTGGAGCCGTGTTTCACCGAGTACGCCCGAGCCTTTCGTCTTGGGGGGAAGGACATCCGACATCTCCCTGTGTTCCCCGAGTCTCCTCTAAATCCCCTTGAAACCCTCCGCGGGGCCGACATTGTGGTCATCGGGAACCCCGGAAACCCCCTGGGGGACACTGAGGGGCTTGCTCTCTATTTCCGGGCCCGGGAGGAGGGTCTCTCCACGGTGTTCGTGGTCGATGAGGCGTTCCAGGAATTCCTCGGAGAAGAGACTTCTCTGGTCTTTCGGGTGTTCTCTGATCGGAACCTCTACATTGTCCGCTCCCTCACCAAGTACTTCGCCTTAGCCGGCCTCCGGGGAGGATTTGTGGTTACCCATCCGGAGAACGTGGCTCATCTCCTTGACCACCTTGAGCCCTGGAGCGTGAACACGGTCCTCGTCAGGGTGCTTGAGCTTTTCGCCTCTGAGGATCTTTCGCCTTTCCGAGAGACCACCCGACGCTGGCTTTTAGAAGAAAAGGCGTTTCTTGAGCGGGAATTTTCCGTCCTTCCCTTCCTCTCCTTCTTCCCTTCCCGGGCGAACTTCTACACCCTATGGATGGAAGAGGAGGACCCGGAATTTTTTGCCTTCCTGGAGACAAGGGGGGTTTTCGTCCGGAGACTCGGGGACTTCTTCGGTCTTGACGGTCGATACTTCCGGGTGGCGGTGCGGACCAGGAAGGAAAACGAGCGGTTCCTCGAAGTGGTGAGGGAATATGGCCGCACGCCCTGAGCGGGTGCTGATTCTTGGGGGAGCTCGAAGCGGCAAGAGTCGCCTGGCCCTCAGGATGGTGGACGAGGCAGGGCTTCCGGCGATTTTCTGTGCCACAGGGGTTCCGGTTGACGAGGAGATGCGGTCCCGAATCCTCCGCCACCAGAAGGAACGCCCACCGCATTTCACCACCGTGGAGACGCCGTACGGATTTTCTCCCCTTGAAGCACTGGAGCTTGCGGGGAAGGCCGTGCTTGTGGATTGCGTATCGTTTCTCGTGAGCAACATCCTCCTTGAAGAGGAAGATGGGGAGAGGGCCTATGGGCGGACGGTAAAGGAATTCGGGGCGCTTTTTACCCGCCAGGAAAAGGAGGGGTTTTTCCTGGTGCTTGTGAGCAACGAGGTAGGCCTTGGGGTGGTGCCCGATTCCCGTCTTGGCCGGGAATTCCGGGATCTCCTTGGAAGGGTGAACCAGTGGCTGGCAGAGAGGGCCCACCGGGTGTACTTTGTTGTGGCAGGGATTCCCTGGCAACTCCGATGAGACGGACGCTTTACCTTTTGCGTCTTGCGGTGAGTTTCCTCACTCCCCTCCCCCTGGGGGAAGGGATGTACCAGGGTGGGGATCTCGCCCGGGCCTCTGTCTTCTTTCCCCTTGTGGGCCTTGGAATTGGTGGGGCTGTGTGGGGGGTGCGCCTTGCGGTGTTCTCCCGCACAGAAGATGCTCTTTTAGCCAGCCTCCTCGCCCTGTTTTTCTGGGTGGTGCTCACCCGGGGACTGCACCTTGATGGGGTAGCCGATGTGTGCGATGCCCTCCTTGGGGGAACTGAAGAGGCACGGCGTCGGGAAATCCTCAAAGACCCCCGCGTCGGTACCTTTGGGGTTTTGGGGGTGATTTTCGTCCTGGGTGTGAAGGGGGCGGTGCTCTTTCGCCCTGAAAGCGCCTTTGCTCTTTTTCTTGCCCCGGCCTTCGGGCGGGCGGTGGCCCTGCTTTTTGGCGCGTTCTTTCCTCCTTTCCCCCGGGAGGTGCCGGGCCTTGGGGAGGAGTTCCTTGGGAGGGTTCCGAAGACGGTGTTCCTGGGATGGGGCGGGGGACTCTGTGTGGTCTCGTTTCTTGTCGGAGGCTGGACGTTTGCTTTGAAAACTGCCGCCGGCTTTGGTATCATGTTCACGCTTGGAAAAGTGCTCTCCCGGAGTTTTGGTGGACTCAACGGAGACGCTTTAGGAGCAGGAATCGAGTGGGGGGAGGCACTGTGGCTTTTGCTTTTGAGGGTGTGAAGCGCGTGAGAGCCCTCTGTCCGGGCAGCGTAGGCGAAGTGTTGCAGGGGGTTATCGGGGGACGAGAGGTCCTTGTTTCCCTCACCGTGGACCGTTTCAGCGAGATGGAGGTTATCCTCGATGCGGGGGTGTCCTCCACCCCCCCGGGGCTCTGGAAGAGCAAGAAAGCCCTCGAGCTTGCCCTGGAGTATTTCAGGGGGGGACACCTTAGAGAGCGGGTCACCCTGCGCAGGAGGAAGAGCCTTCCCGAGGGCAAGGGCTTTGCCTCAAGCACCGCGGATATTGCCGCAACAGTGGGGGCGGTGGCCCATCTTTTGGGGCGAAAGATCCGGGAAGAGGAAATTGCCCGGCTGGCACTCTCTATTGAGCCTACCGATGGGACGTTTTTCCCCTCCTGGTGTCTTTTCGACCACCTCCGGGGGGAGGTGTTCCTGGCTCTTGCCGTGCCCCGGCATCTTGGGGTGGTGGTGGTGGAGCTCCCCGGGGAGGTTCCCACCCTTTTGGTTGACCGGGAGAAGCTCCGCCGGCACTTTGAACGGTTTTCCCGGGAAACGGAAAAGGCTTTTGAGCTCCTCGAGCGGGGCCTTGAGGAGGGAGACCTTGCCCTTGTGGGGAAAGCAGCGACGCTGAGTAGTGCCATCATGCAGGAGTACGAGCGCAGCGAAATCTTCTTTCTCCTTTCCCAGGCCCTTCAGGACATCAGGGCTTTGGGGGTGAACCGGGCCCACACGGGGAACGCCTTTGGGGTCCTTTTCGACCTTCGCCTCGTGAGTCTTGAAGAGGCCAGGCGCAGAGTCTCTGAGGTTCTCAGGGGGAAAGACGTTACGCTCTGGACTGCCAGAGCCATTGGAGGGGGCATTCGGGTGGTTGGAACATGAAGGAAGTGTGCCTGGTACGCCATGGAGATACCGACGCCACGGAACGGGAGTACTTTGCCGGCTGGATGAACCTTCCCCTTACCCCCAGGGGGCGGAAGAGAATTCTGAAGGTTCGGGAATTCCTGGGGGAACGGCAGTTCGACGGAGTCTTTTCAAGCCCTCTTGCCCGAACGATGGAGACGGCACTCCTTCTGGCTGGTCTCGATACCCCCCTTGAGGTCTGCGAAGACCTCAAGGAGCGGTCCTTTGGGCAGTGGGAAGGGAAGGGATGGCGGCACCTCAGGGACGAGTTTCCCGAGGAGGTCGCCGAGTGGGAGAGGGACCCCCTTCGCTTCACGCCCCCGGGGGGCGAGAGTTTTGAGCGAGTCCTCAAGAGGGTTATCCACTTCTGGGAACGGCTGAAAAGTTTCCCAAACGGGCGGTACCTTGTTGTAACCCATGCCGGGGTTTTGCGGTGTTTTCTCGTGCACCTTCTTGGAGTACGCTTTGAGCAAACCTTTGCGCTGCGCCTTGACCCTGGAGTGCTCATTGTGGTCAAAGACAACGAGGGTTTCTCTCAGGTAACGCATCTTGTGAACTTCGAGGTGGAACCATGATCGGGCTTTTCCGGCTCCTCTTTGGGGTGGGCCTTGACCTTGCCTTTGGGGACCCAGAGCCCTTCCATCCCGTTTTAGGGATTGGTCGCTTCATCGAGTTCCTGGAGCGACTTCTCTTTCCGAAAGAACGGAACTTCAAGCGGGAGTTCCTTCTGGGTTTTGTGGTGCTCGGGGTGGTGGCCGGGGGACTGGGGGTGGGATATGGTTTTTTGCGGCGTTTCCTTTTCCAGGTATCCCCGGTGCTCTTTCTTGCGGTGGAAGTCTACTTCATTTTTTACTCCCTGGCGCTCCACACCCTCCTTCGACGGGGGAAAGAGGTGGAGGAGGCTCTCGAGGCAAGAGACCTCGTGAGGGCCCGGAAGGCCCTGCAGCACCTTGTGGGACGGGATACCGAATACCTCTCCGAATGGGAAATTGTGCGGGGATGCGTGGAATCGCTTGCCGAGAACTTCAACGATGCCTTTGTTGCTCCCCTCTTCTACGTTGCGCTCTTTGGTGCTTTAGGGGGCCTGGTGTACAGGGCTGTGAACACCCTGGATTCGATGCTCGGGTACCGGGATTTCCGGTACTACTTCTTTGGGTTTGCCTCGGCCAGAGCAGACGATGTGGCGAATTTCCTCCCCGCTCGCCTGAGCGCCCTCTTCATTGCGCTCTCTGCGCTTTTCTGTGGCCGTTTCTTCAGAGGAGCCCTGGTCTGTGCTTTTCGGGATGCACGCAAGCATCCGAGCCCCAACGCCGGCTGGCCGGAGAGCGCCATGGCGGGGGCTTTAGGGGTGCGGCTTGGAGGGGTCAACTACTACCAGGGAAAACGGGAGGAACGTCCCTTCCTGGGGGACCCGGTTCTTGACCTTGTTCCCCTGCGCATTCGTGAGGCTCGGGAGATTGTTGCGGTGGGAGCGGGCATAGCGGTTTTCTGTTTCTCCCTTGTGGCATTCTTCCTCTCTCTTTGAGGTGCGGGCTATGGAAGAGAAAAAATTCACCCTCACGCCGTACGAGCCTTCGCGGCTCAGGCGACAGATTCTCCTTGCTGTCTTCCTGAGTCTTGGGGCCATTTTCCTCGTGTTCTCCCTGGGGTCTCTCCGCGGGGTTTCGGTGACCGAAATCGACGAGCTCCTCTTCCGCCCGACCTTTCTGCTCCTTGCCCTTTCCTTTGTGGTGATGGGGTGGTTTGTGGACGGGACGAGGATTTTCTTCACCACCCGGGCCTGGGGGAAGAAGATTCGGTTTCGGGATGCCCTGGCGGCAGCGCTCTCCACGTACTTCATGTCGGCCATTACTCCTTTCCTCACGGGGGGAAGTCCTGCCCAGCTTTTTGTTCTTGCCCGTTCCGGGCTCTCCTGGGGGGAGGCGGGGAGCCTTGTGGTGGTGTGTGGCATCCTCTACCAGGTGGGGCTTCTGACTCTCATGGTGTTCTCCTTCGCCCTTTTTGGAGCCGCGATGAACCTGCGGGGGATTCTCCTTGGGCTTCTGTACTCCTTTGCCATCTTCTACAGCACCATCATGTTCCTCCTCTTCTTCTTCCTCTTCCGTCCCCAGGTGCTCTTCCGCCTTGTGGACTGGGGTATTCGCTTTGCCCGTCGCCACTTCCCTCGAGCGAAGTTCTCCGAAAGCGCAGTCCGTCAGTGGGTTGAGAACTTTTTCGCCGAATTCCGGGAGGGTTTCTCTATTCTCTTTTTGCGGAAACCCCAGTACCTCCTCTGGAACATAGGTTGCTACGTGGCGTATTTCCTTTGCACCTTCTCCGTGGCCTATTTCATCCTTCGTGCTTTTGGTCTCTCGTATTCGTACTTCCGGGTGGTGGGTGCTCAGATCCCGCTCTTTTTCGTCTTCTCTTTCATTCCTTCCCCGGGGGCCAGTGGAGGTGTGGAGCTCTCCATTGCCTCGGTCTTCCGGGGCTTTGTGGGGACGTACCGCCTGGGGAGCTTTGTGCTCCTTTGGCGAACCGCGACCTATTACCTCCCCCTCCTTGTGGGGGGTGTGGTGTTTTTCCGGGTGCTCCGGGGGCTTTCGGTGAATGCCCACCATGAACAGGCCAAACCTCTCAAGAACCATCCTCTCCCTCCTTCTTGAAGCTTTTCCTGGAAGCGTTTCTGGGGAGAAAATAGGGGCCACAGGTGGCGTCAGCCGGGTGGCAGTATGGAAGGAAGTCCGGAAGCTCCAGGACCTTGGGTTCCCCATTGTTGCCTCTCGCCTGGGGTATCGTCTGGCGTCCGTCCCTGACCGTTTTGATCCCGACTTTCTCGAGCCTTATCTCGAAAGAGACGTCCCCGGGGTTCGGGTCGTGTACCGGGAGGAGGTGGATTCGACGAACACCCTCCTCAGGGCCCTTGCGGAGGAAGGTGCTCCTGAGGGGACGCTGTGCATTGCCGAGTGCCAGGCTCGGGGACGGGGGAGAAGAGGTCGAAGCTGGTTTTCCCTTCCCGGGAAGAGCCTCACCTTCTCGCTCCTCCTCCGCCCGCTGCTTTCTCCCTCTTTTTGCGCCTCCTGCACCCTCCTTGCTGGGATTGCCCTGGCCGAGGCTCTGGAAGGGCTTGGTTTCTCCCCGGCGCTCAAGTGGCCCAACGACGTTCTCCTTGGCGGGAGGAAGGTTGCCGGTATCCTCCTTGAGACCGCAACGGACCTTGACGAGGTTTCGTGGATGGTCCTTGGGGTTGGGGTGAACGTGAACCTCGAAGAACGCGACCTCGCTTCCCTCCCCTTTCGGGCCACGTCACTCCTTCTTGAGGGGGGTGTTCCTGTTCTTCGTGTTGAGGTTCTGCGGCGATTCCTCGCCTGCTTTCTGGTAGCCTACAAGCGATGGAAGGAAGAAGGAGACTTCTCGCCCTGGGTTGCGGACTACAACCGCCGCCTCGCCTTCTTGGGTCGTTCAGTCACCATCGTCGGGGGAAAATCCCTGGTCTCCGGTACAGCCCTTGGGGTTGACGGAAGTGGAGCGCTCCGGGTGATGGAGGGGGAAAAGGAGCGATGCATCACCTGGGGAGAGATTGCTTGAGAAAGCCACTCACTTTTCCAGAACCTTTGCCGCGATGGACGAGAGCTCCTCGTTCTCGTATTCCTCGATGGTGCCTGCGTCGCAGTGCTTTGCAAGCTCTGGATCGAGCGGAAGGCTTCCAAGGAAGGGCAGGGACATCTGGGAAGCAACGAGATGTCCCCTTTCCTCACCAAAAAGGGTGATTTTCCCATGGCAGTGGGGACAGATGGTGAAACTCATGTTCTCCACAAGCCCCACAATGGGCTTCCCCAGGTCTTCCACCATGTGGATGGCTTTCCGGACCACAAGGAGCGTCACGTCCTGGGGTGAGAAGACGATGACCACACCCGTCAGGGGTATCGTCTGCAGAATGGTCAGAGGGATATCTCCGGTACCCGGTGGCACGTCGAGGATGAGAACCTCCGGGTCGTTCCAGACGGTTTCTTCCCACAGTTCCTGCAGGGCTTTGCTGAGAAGAGGGCCACGCCAGATCACCGGTTGATCCGGCCTTTCGAGGATGAGGTTTATGGACATGACCTCAATGCCAAGGGTTTTCGTCTTTACCGGGAAGATGCCCGGGTTGAGCACCTCGGGCCTTTCCCCCTCAATGCCGAACATGGTGGGGATACTCGGTCCGGTGATATCGGTGTCCATAATGCCAACCCTCTTGCCCTTTCGGGCAAGCTCGCAGGCCAGAAGGGCCGAGATCGTGCTTTTCCCCACGCCCCCTTTACCGCTCATCACCGCAAAAACTTTCTCGATGCGACTGTAACGGCTCATTTTTCCTTCCTCCCCCAAAGGAGCGTCATTCCTACCCCGCAGGGAACGTACCCTTCTGCCCACAGGGAACGAATACGCTCCATAGCGAAGAAACCTGTACAGTGTGCAGGAGCTACCTTTCCAACTCCTTCGGCCTTCATGACTTCAAGCGTTTTGTCGATGTCCTCTTCCTGGGCAAAGGCAAGGTGAAGTCCCCCGAGAAACCCCGAAATCCTCTTGCCCCAGGACCGGGCCCTCTCCAGGAAAGCATCCACCCCGGGGTGACAGCATCCACAAAGAAGCAGGACTCCCTCCTCCCCCTCGACGAGAAGCCCCTGTTCCCGCACAGATCCCTCCACTTCGCCGGTGGTTGCCACAGAGGACGTGAGGCGTCGGGGAGCCTGTACTTCGATACATTTTGCCCCAGTTTCCCGGATGCGTGCTCTGGTTGCTTCGGAAAACGACGGGAGGATGTAGACCGTTACCCGGGGGTACGAGCAAAGGAAGTGCCAGAGCCCCCCGATGTGGTCGTAGTGCTCGTGGGAGATGACCACAGAGGAAATGGTGCCGGGGTCAATGCCCAGAAGCTCCATGTTCTTGAAGAGCAGAGGACCACTTTCCCCGGTGTCGAAGAGGATGTTTTCCTCCCCCTCCACGAGACAGGAAAAACCGTGGGAGGCAAGGAGCGACGGGGTGAGTGCCGTGTTGTCGTAGAGTACGGTGAGCTTCACCATGTTCTCTCTGAGACCCACCTCAACCTCTATTCCCGTGGCAGTCGTGAACATTTTCGGTGTGGCAGGGAACGGCAAGTTCTCTAAGGCGTCCCTGAACGAATGCGGCAACGGCGTCTTTGAGGGT
>JAPWUU010000028.1 GCA_028275365.1 Candidatus Caldatribacterium sp. | reverse complement strand
ATCCCGAAAGAACTGTCAGAGGTGTCTGGACCTCGTGCCAGAGGGCGGTGAGGAAGTACCGGAGGCTCTGGAGTCTCTGGTCTTTTTTCTTCTCGTCCTCAAGGAGCAGAAAACATTCTCCACCCAGAGGAAAGGGCAAAAAGGCAAGCCCTGAAGAGGGAACGCGCGCCCTTTCTCCTGATAACACGGCCTGGGCAAGGATGTCCCCAAAAACCGGGATTTCGAAGAACGCAACCTCCCTGACCCCGTCGCTTCTTAAGCCGGTACCCCGGGCAAAGGTCACGTTGAGGAGCAGGCGGTGCCTGTCCCGGAGGTACAGCGCTCCCCCGGCAGACACACGGTCAAGGAGGGTGAGGAAATCCCGGAACATCGCTTCCCTGTGCTGCTGTATTTCCTCGGAGAACTGTTTGAGACCCCCTCTAAAGCCCTGTTCCGGTAATACTTCGGAGAACTCGGCCAGGGACTTCCTCCCTTTCAGGAAAGCAAGGGTGTATCCCAGGGAGAACGCTGCAATCCCCAAAACCCCAAGGAGGAATAGCTCAAGAGGGTTCAAAGGAATACCCCACTCCCCGAACGGTCACAATCTGTTGTCCCAGGGCACCGAGTTTTTTTCGAAGGTGCGCCACGTACACGTCCACCACTCGGTCGGTGATGAAGGCGTCCTCTCCCCAGACTTCATCGAGAATCTGCTGTCGGGAGACCACTTTGCCTCGATTGCGCACGAGGAACTCGAGGAGTCGGAACTCCCGGAGAGAGAGGGGAATAGTCTCTCCGTGGACTTCCACGGTGAGTTTCTCCGGGAAGAGCACAAGGTCACCAGCCTGGAGGGGCTTCTCTCCAGGGGATAGGTTCGAGACTCTCCTCAGCACTGCTCTGATACGGGCTAAGAGTTCTCGAGGATGAAAGGGTTTTGTTACGTAGTCGTCGGCTCCCATCTCAAGACCCGAGACAATGTCCATGGGGTCGTCTTTCACAGTGAGCATGATGACTGGGGTATTTCGGTAACGGGGATGGGACCGGATGTGGTGGAAGACCTCAAAACCTCCGATGCCGGGAAGCATAAGGTCAAGGAGAATGAGCTGGGGAGAGAGGCGCTCCATTTCCTTAAGGAAATCCTCTCCTCTAAAGAAGTGAAGGACACGGTACCCTTCTTTTTCCAAAAAGTACGTCACAAGCTCCGCAACGTCTTTCTCGTCCTCGATGTAGGCAATTTCGCCGCTCACCCAATGTCACTCCCAGTACATTATACCCGATGGAAGCACACGTTTCGGCATTGCCCGGGAGCGCGGGCTGAAGGTTGGTGTTTTTTCAGCATACCAAACCCCTGGTGGAGGGTGGGGCCAATGTGCTAGTAGGGGTGAGAATACCGGAGGAATTCGTGGAAAATCCATTCCCTCGAGGAGGTTGGTTGGGGAAGGGGAGGAGAAGGGTCTTGCCAGAGTCCAGAAAAGCTGGTTCCCGGTGTCCCGCATGGTGTGAACCCCAAGCGGATACTGGTGTTGCGATCCATCTTTCTGATAGAATAAGCGCAATACAGAGTTTCCTGGTCTTCAGGATGTCCGGATTTGCTGAAGGGTGACATGCAGGAGTTGTAGTCGGAGTGCTGTACTGGATAGGTTTTCTCATTGCTGCATCCTTTCTCTTTTTCAGTCTTGATGACCTTTTCTGGGACTTTTACTACTACTTCTGGGGTCGGAAACGAATCAAACACCGGTTACGGATTGAAGAACTTGACCGGGTGCCCCGGAGGCTGATTGCCATCCTCATCCCCGCCTGGAATGAAGCCGAGGTCATTGGACCCATGGTGGAGAACCTCCTTCACTCCGTCAATTACCCCCTGGCGCTCCTGCACGTTTTTGTTGGGGTATACCCGAACGATGTTGCCACGATGGAAGAGGTCCAGAAATTAGCGGAGCGTTATCCTCAAGTCCACGCTGTGGTGAATTCTCGAGAGGGTCCTACCAGTAAGGCTCAGAATCTCAACCACATTCTCGAGTTTGTTCTCCGCTTTGAGCAGGAGAGGCACCTTCGTTTTGGGTGTTTCATTATCCACGACGCTGAGGACGTAATCCACCCCACCTCCTTGAAGCTAGCTAACTACCTCTCGTTGAAGTACGAAGTGGTGCAGTTGCCGGTGTTTCCTCTCCAGGTCTATCCCAGCTGGCGTACCTTTTTCCCCTACCTCACCGCTTCTACCTATGCCGATGAGTTTGCTGAGAATCACTATCGAGGCTTGCCTGCCCGAGAGGCAAGTGGGGCAGTGGTTCCTTCGGCGGGTACCGGTTTTGTCATTGCCCGCTCGGTGCTGGATGTCCTGGGAACCGGGAAGCTCTTCAACGAGGAAAGCCTCACTGAGGACTACAAGCTTTCTCTGGATTTCGCCCGGTTCGGTATCGCCACCCATTTCTTCCTTGAAGGAGTGGAACGGGTAACAGAGGATGGGCGAGTGGTGGTGGAGTACATTGCCACTCGGGAAATCTTCCCCAACACCCTCAGAGAAGCGGTGAAACAGAAGTCACGCTGGATTTACGGTATTTCTTTTCAGAGTTTTTCGCTCTGGCAGGTACTTCGCGACCGGCGTTTTTCTCGTATTGCCAAATATAGTCTTTACCGGGACTGGAAGGCCAAGTATGGGAATCTCCTTCCCCTACCCGGCTATGCGGTTTTTGCCTACTTCGTTTGCTCCCTTTTCTGTCCGTTGCCTCCCATCTACCCTCGAGGGTCTTTTTCCTGGTGGTTGAGCGTGGTGCTCACTGTTTTCATGATTGAGCGACAACTGATGCGGATGATAGCGTTGAAGAACGTCTATGGATGGCGTTCAGCGGTGGCAGGTTGCCTGATTCCTCCGCTGTTACCCCTGCGGACGGTCTGGGGCAATGTGGTGAACTTCCTTGCTACGCTTCGGGCTTGGAGAATTGCTCTTTTTGGTTTTCCCCGAAGCCGCCCACGGTGGCAGAAAACCAGGCACTCGTATCTTTCCCCCGAGGCTCTGGCCCGCTATAGGCGCCATCTTGGGGACCTTCTCCTTGAAAAGCGCATGATCGATCCGAAAACGCTTGCCCTGGTGCTTCAGAGAAAACAAGAGCAGGAACGCCTGGGTGAGAGGCTCCTGAAAGAAGGATTCATCACCGAAACAGAGCTCATTGAATGCCTGGCAGACCTACTGCGAACTGGTTTTTTCGAGCTGGATCCCAGCACCCTCCGGATGAAGGGGAATCGTCCTGATTGCCTGCTGGCGGTTTTTCGCCGGTACAGCGTGGTACCAGTAGCGTGGGGCAGGGATTCTGTGCTCCTTGCCACTGCAGAGCCACTCTCTCGAGAGACGGTGAGCAACCTTGCAATGGAGCTGGGCGTGAAGAAGGTGAAAGTGGCCTTTGCTCCCCCGGAAGCAATCTCCCGGGGGCTGGAAGTGCTGGAGCGTGAATTTCCTGGGCGGTTCCCCCGCTTGGGGGAGAAGCTTCTTGAGATGGGCATTATTGAGGAGGAACACCTTGTTGAGGCACTCCGGGTTCAGAGGTTTTCCCCTCGTCCCCTGGGTGATATCCTCTGCGAAATGGGAGTGTTGTGGCCGGAGGACCTGCGAAAAATTTTGCGGGGAGACGGTATTCAGGAAACCCAGGCGGGTTAGCGGTTTCCAGGTCTTTGGGGATTCGTCGGAGATTTCAAGGCCACAGACTGCAGTGGGCTTCCGGAGCTCTCCAAAGTCCGGGGCGTTGTTCCAGTTGACGGAGAGCGACAGGAGCGGACATCAGCCAGAGAATGTATTGTGCCCGGTTCTGCGTTCCGGTACTATGTTCTCAAGGGGCAAAGAACCAGTACGTTTGACCCCGGGGGAGGTGCAGAACGTGTACCCATGGCACGACACGTTCCACATGGGCATTGTGCATTTCATGGCCTATCCGTGGGCGACGACTCAAGGAGAAGTTGTGCAGAGTGTGGAAGAAATCCTTGCGGATGAATTCTTCCAGGCCATTGAGGTGAGTGCCCTTCTTGACGGAGAGGTGCTTCAGGCCGTTGGCGCGCTGTGTGACGTGGCCCGGGTCGAGGTCCTTCTGGGGGCCCAGCCTCTTGTGCTCTCAAAGGGACTCAGCCTGGGTGCTCTTGAAGAGGAAGAGAGGAAACAAGCCCTTGAAGCCCTCAAGCAGGCTGTGGATAAGGCGTACGTTGCAAAAGCGAAAGCTCTGGCCTTCCTTTCCGGAAAACGACCGGAAGAAGAGAGAGAGGAAGAGGCGAGAAAACGGCTTGTCGAATCCCTTGTGGAGCTTTGCCGGTACGCAGAAAAACGGGCAGAGGTTTCCGGATACCTCCTTGGGGTGAACCTCGAGGTCTTTGATTACGCGGTGGACAAAAGGGCTCTCATCGGCCCGGCTCCCTTTGCCTTTGAGGTGGCTTCGCTCGTTCGAGCTGAGTGCCCGAATTTCGGTCTGACGATTGACCTTTCCCATGAGCCGCTCCTTTTTGAGGATCCTGCCTGCACGCTCACCCTCCTTGCCCCCTTTGTGAACCATGTCCACATCGGGAACGCTGTGCTGGCGCAAGGGCACCCTGCCTGTGGCGATACACATCCCCGTTTCGGCCTGAAAGAGGGGTGCAACGATGTCCAGGAGGTAGCAGAATTCCTCAGGGCACTTTTCCGTATCGGGTACTTTGAGAAGGCGACCTTCACCGAACGTCCGGTGATTTCCTTCGAGGTCAGACCACTTCCTGGGGAAAGCCCTCGTCTGGTAGTGGCCAACGCCAAGAGGACGTTTCTTTCGGCGTGGAACCGGCTCTTCCCCATGCTTTGAGAGAGGAGTGAAGACATGGTGAGGCGACCCACGGTCTTTATCACCCGCAGGATTCCTGAAGAAGGTATCAGGATTGTTGCATCCTTTTGCGAGGTCGAGGTCAGTGATTTCGACGGTGTGCTTCCCCGAAAGATGCTCCTTGAGAAGGTACGGGGGAAAGACGGGATTCTCTGTCTTCTCACCGACACCATCGACCGGGAAGTCATGGAGGCGGCAGGACCGAAACTCAAGGTTATCGCCAATTACGCCGTGGGGTACAACAACATCGATGTGGAAGAGGCGACGCGACGGGGTATCATGGTGACCAACACTCCTGGGGTATTGACGGAGACCACGGCGGATCTTGCCTGGGCGCTCATGATGAGCGTGGCCCGGAGGATTGTGGAGGCAGACAGGTTCGTCCGGGCAGGGAAATTCCGGGGATGGGAGCCGATGCTCCTTCTTGGCACCGATGTGTACGGGGCAACCCTGGGCATTGTGGGTTTTGGCCGGATTGGCCAGGCTATGGCCCGAAGGGCCCTGGGATTCGACATGACGGTCCTCTACTACGACCTGCAGCGGGCTCCAGAGGAGATCGAACAGAAGTACCGGGTGAGGTTCACCCCCCTTCCTGAACTCCTGCAGACCTCGGATTTCGTGAGCCTCCATGTTCCCCTGACGAAGGACACCTACCACCTCATCGGCGAGCGGGAACTCCGCATGATGAAGCGAGAGGCCTACCTCATCAACACCGCCCGGGGGCCCGTTGTCGATGAAAAAGCTCTGGTCCGGGCCCTTCGGGAAGGTTGGATTCGTGGTGCAGCCCTGGATGTCTTTGAACGGGAACCTGAAGTAGAGCCGGAACTCCTCGAACTCGAGAACGTTGTGCTGGCTCCTCACATTGGCTCGGCATCGTACGCCACCCGGACGAGGATGGCGGAAATAGCAGCTCAAAACCTCGTGAAAGCACTGCAGGGAGAAATCCCTCCCAATCTTGTGAATCCGGAGGTTCTCAGGGGCCATGCATATCGTGGCCTGTCCTGATTCTTTCAAGGGGAGCCTGACGAGCCCTGAAGCCGCTTCAGCCATACGGCGGGGTTTCAAGCGAGCTCACTCTCGTTTCCAGGTCACCGAAAAACCTCTGGCCGATGGGGGTGAGGGAACGGTGGAGGTCCTGGTGCGTGGGGCGTCAGGGAGCATCGAAGAGTGGGAGGTCACAGGGCCGCTCTGGGAGAAGGTGAGGGCACGCCTTGGGATTCTCCCTGGTGGGACCTGTGTTCTTGAGCTCGCTCAGGCTGCGGGGCTTTCGCTTGTGCCCGAAGGGAAACGCAACCCTCGCTTCACCACGACTTATGGCGTTGGAGAGCTCCTTCGCTTTGCCTTTGAACGGGGATTCCGCAGGGTTATTCTCGGCGTTGGGGGAAGCGCAACCTGCGATGGGGGTATGGGGGCCCTCGCAGCCCTGGGGGTGAGGTTTCTCGATGAAGAAGGGAGGGAGCTTTTAGGCATCGGGGAGAACCTCCTGAAAATTTCCCGTATCGACACCCGGGACATGATTCGTCCGCAAAAAGATACAGAACTCCTCATCGCCAGCGACGTCACAAATCCCCTTTACGGACCCCAGGGAGCAGCCTTCGTGTATGCTCCCCAGAAGGGAGCGGATCCCGAGGACGTTCGGTTGCTCGATGAGGGACTGCGTCACTTTGCCCGGCTCATCGAGCGCCATCTCGGCGTTTTGGTGGACGACCTCCCCGGAGGAGGAGCAGCAGGTGGCATTGTGGCCGGGCTTTTTGCCTTTTTCGGGGCAAGAATAGTCTCCGGCATTCGTCTTGTAGCGGAGATGGTGGGCCTTGAGGAAGCCATTGCAGGTGCTGATCTTGTGGTGAGTGGGGAGGGGAAGGTAGACCGGCAGACCTTTTTTGGTAAGGTGGTCTCCGGGGTTTTAGAACTCTGCCAGAAGCACCAAAAGCCTCTACTTATCCTCACGGGGAAAATAGCCTGGGAGGAGATTCCCGAGCTCCCCAAGGAAATCGTAGGAATTTTCTCCATCGTGAACGGTCCGATGTCCGAGGGGGAAGCCATGAAAGAGGCGGGAAGGCTTCTCGAACAGGTGGCCTTTGCTCTTGGGAGGTTGCTGCAAAGTAGGCTATAACTGTTTTGCCCGGGCAATCTGGCGGAGTTTCCACCGGTTTTGGGTTATGGTCCTCCGGGAAGGGACGAAGCACGCCGCTTTTCGGAGAAGGTCGAGGTTTTCCAGGATGAAGAGGTAGAAGTCAGCAGGCGTTCGGTTGGGAAACCTTCTCAGGATTCCGCTCTCTTCAATGACCTTCACCGCCCCCATGTAACAGTGCTCGTACCATCCTGAAACGGCCTCTTCCCAGGAGAGACAGTGGCCCTTTTGGGTTCTCGCTTCCTCAGCATTGGGGCAGGAAGAGTGCTGGAAACACTGAATGAGGCGGAGGAGCTCCAGGTACCCTCCAGGAACGGTGACCCGTATGGTGGAAAGACCTGTCTTTTCCCGAAATGCCCGTTCTTCAAGGTAGTGGAAAAGCGCTTCAGGAGAGTCCTGGGGGGCGTCCTGTGGGATTGAAATCTCTACCACCTCTGCATCAATGTACAGTGCCCCTGAAGCCCTTGCAGCCGAAATCCTGTGGTGCCCATCCCGGACGAAGTAGAAGTCACCAATTTTCACCAGGGATACCGGTGGCAACGGTTTTCCCTCTTCGTACAGGGCATGAATTCGGGCCCAGCGGTGGCGGTCTCTGCGTTTCAGGGGAAGGAACTCCCGGTCGAAGTCGCTGAATCGATTCTCGGTTCCAACAATCTGGGCGATGGGAACGGCTTTGATGCCCCGATAAGTGGCTTCACCGGTTCCTGTGACCTCCCACCAGGGAGCCAGGGGGAGGAGACGGTGGCGGTGGTGCCTGAGCCTGCCCAGAATCCTTTTCCACAGCGCTTTGTAGTACAGGCTGTCAAAGGTTCGGATACTCTCGTAGAGATTCACGGTATTCACCCCTTTAGTGTTGACCACCGAAAAACCCCGGCTATTCCAGGATGACGTCTCTTTTTTCTTGCCTTCACTTTGTGGAAAACGACAAACCGGGGCAAATGCGATACAATATGGGGGAGGTCGTAGAGGAGGGAAGGAGGATGGAACCGGGAGGTTTGCGTCGCTTCGTCAGATGGCTGTACCCGGGAATGCGGGTGAAACGCTGGCTCTTTATCGCCGTCTGTGGCGTACTCCTCATTTCCCTGGGTATGAGTCTCATTCTCTCCGTCCCGTCGATCCGGGGTTTCTACACCCTCTGGCGGCGTTTCGTCTTTGCCTTTCTTGGGCACTACTCGCTGGCGGTAGTCTTTGGGCTTGCCTGGATTGTTGGTGGGGCTACCCTTATCGTCTGGGGTCTGCAGCGCATGAACCGCTCCATCATCAGTGCGCTTGTGCCTGAGAAGGAGGACATTGCCGAGGCCATTTTCAAGAGTCGCCGGCTCACCCGCGGGCCGCACATTGTGGCCATTGGCGGAGGTCATGGCCTCTACACGCTCCTCCATGGTCTCAAGGAGTACACCGCAAACCTTACGGCCATTGTCACGGTTTTCGACGATGGAGGGAGTTCGGGGAGGCTTCGCCGGGATATGGGGGTTCTGCCCCCCGGGGATATCCGGAATTGTCTCATCGCTCTGGCCGATACCGAACCCCTCATGCGGGACCTCTTCCAGTACCGCTTCGGTGAGGATAATGAGCTCAAGGGTCACAATTTCGGGAACCTCTTCATCGCCGCCCTCACCCAGGTGACCGGGGACTTCCAGCGGGCGATTCTCGAGTCGAGCAAGGTCCTGGCCGTCCGCGGTCGGGTTCTCCCCACGACCCTGGAGAACGTGCTCCTCAAGGCTGAGTGTACTGACGGGACGATTGTTTCTGGTGAGTCCAATGTGGGGAGCTGTGGGAAGCGCATTAAACGCATTTTCCTCGATCCCCCGTCGGTCCCCACAACTCCGGAGGTCCTCAGGGCTTTAGAAGATGCCGACCTCATCGTCCTTGGCCCGGGGAGCCTCTACACGAGTGTTCTCTGCAACCTTGCCGTGGAAGAGGTCCGCGAGGCCATTCTCCGGTCTCAGGCGCCCCTGGTTTTTGTATGCAATGTCACGACCCAGCCGGGAGAAACCGATGGATACACGTTCTCGGACCACCTTGAGGCGGTCTTTCAGTTCCTCCCCAGGGAGCGGGTGAACTACGTTCTGGTGAACGGGGAACGACCCCAGGAAGAGGTGCTGCGAGAACTCAAAAAGTCTGGGATTGAGCCGATTTTCGCTGAAGGTGGGGAGTGGGACTTCCCGGGAAAGATCCTGGAAGCGCCACTTCTTTCCCCGGAGCACCCCACGCGCCATGACCCGAGTCGTTTAGCTCAGGCGCTTGTCGAAATCCTCCTTGAGGAGAAGCCCTCTTTTAGCCTGTACTTTGCCCTCCACACAAAAAACGGCCTGAAGAACCTCAAGATTGTCCGTCTTGTGAGCCGCCTGGGGAAAAAGGCGCTCGCCCGGAGCGAGTGAGGGGCGTGCCGAAGGAAAGAGGGTTCTGCAAAGCTGCCCGGGTCACAAGGAGGGCTGTATCGACCATGTTTTCCAGCTCTTTCAGGGGAGCGGAAATCCCATAGCGTTGCCGAAGGCTGAGGACGCTCCGTTTCACCTCAAGAAGGCGGTCTAAGGCTCTGAAAAGCCCTGCTTTCTCCCGCTCAAGCCCCACGTACTCCCACATGGTTTCCTGAACGGTCCGACGGAATTCTGCAAGGAGGCATTCCTCCGGGGGTTCTCCCACCTGTTCCGGGAAGGGGAGGAGTGGAGGAGGGACAAGAGGCGACTCAGAAGAGGCAATGGAGCGGGCCGCCCGAAAAGCGAAAACGAGTCCCTCAAGAAGGCTCGTGGAGGCAAGACGGTTCGTTCCGTGAACCCCGGTGCAGGCCACCTCGCCAACGGCATAGAGACGGCGAACGGTGGTTCTTCCCCAGGAGTCGCTGAGCACGCCTCCGCAGGCAAAGTGCGCTCCCGGAACCACGGGGATGGGGTCCCGTGTGGCGTCGAAGCCTCTTCTTCGGAGTTCCTCGAAGATTTCGGGGAAGGCGGTGTGGATTTTTTCGGCCCCAAGGGGGCTGAGGTCGAGGAAAACGTGGGGGATGCCCTCTTCCTTCATGGTCTGGAAAATTGCCCACGCGACGACATCCCGGGGGGCGAGATTTCCCAGAGGATGGAAGCGCTCAAGGAACGGTTTACCCTCCCGGTCAAGAAGAACGGCACCTTCCCCCCGAACCGCTTCAGAAATGAGGAAGGCATGGGGTTCGTCGGGGCTATAAAGGAGCGTGGGGTGGAACTGGATGTACTCCATGTTCACTAAAGTTGCCTGTGCCCGCCATGCCAGGGCGAATCCATCCCCCGTGCACCAGGGGCCTCCGGAAGAATGGCGGAAGATGGCATTCAGCCCACCGGTGGCAAGGACTGTGGCATGGGCAAAGATGGGAATGACCTCGTTCCCCCTGAGGACATAGGCCCCAAAACACTCGGGGGGGTTGTACCGGAAGGCGAAATCAGCAAGGTGCAGCGAGGTGATGAGCTCTACGACGAAAGTCCCAGAAAGAAGCGTGATATTTCGTTCTTTGAGCACCGCCTCGTTCAGGCGCTCCTGAATCGCCTTTCCGGTGTAGTCTTTGACGTGGAGGATGCGCCGGAGGGAATGGGCACCTTCCTGGAAGAGGTCCCATGCACCGTCTTTCTTCCGTTCGAAGGGTACGCGGAGTTCCTCGATGAGGAAGCGCCTGACGAGCATCGGTCCAAGACGAGCCAGAATCCGGGCGCTTTTCCGGCAGGAAGAGAAGGCCGAGGCCCGGAGGATGTCTCCAAGGAGGAGGTCCGTGGTGTCCCCCTCACCCCGGAAGACTATGCCCCCCTGTGCTCTGGCGGTGTTGGTTTCATCAAGAGAAGAAGCCTTCGTCACAAGGCAAACGCTTTTCCCTTGCCGGGCGAGGAAGAGCGCTGTGCAACTCCCGGCAATACCGTTTCCGACGACCAGGGCGTCATAGACCATGGTGTCAAGAGATCCTGAGACTTAAGTCGATCCAGGGAGCGTGGTGCGTGATGTACCCTGTAGAGATGATGTCCACTCCCTGTTCGGCGACAAGGCGCACGTTGTGAGGACCGATGCCTCCCGAAGCTTCAACGAGTGCCCGCTTGTTCACGATTTTCACCGCCTGGCGGATGTCCTCAAGGGGCATGTTGTCAAGGAGAATGACGTCGGCTCTCGCCTCACAGGCCTCAGCAACGGCTTCAAGGCTTGCGCACTCCACGACAATCTTTGTGGTGAACGGTACTGCCTTGCGAACCCGAAGGATGGCCTCTCTCACCGAGCCACAGAGCGCCAGGTGGTTGTCCTTGATGAGGACGCAGTCGTAAAGCCCCATACGGTGGTTCGTGCCTCCTCCGCAGCAAACGGCGTATTTCTCAAGGAGCCGGAGACCTGGTGTCGTTTTCCGGGTGTCGGCAATGCGGACCGGAAGGTCGGCCACGAGGTCCACGAGCTCCCTTGTTCTTGTGGCAATGCCTGAAAGCCGGGCGAGGAGGTTCAGGGCGACCCTCTCTCCCTCAAGAATCGCTTCCGCCCGGCCGGAAAGGCTCAAAAGGACAGTTCCTGGGAGGAATCGGGTGCCCTCTGCGACGTGAATCGTTCCCTGAACTTCCTGGTCAAGGAGTTTGAAGATTCGCAGGGCAAAGGGGCCACCAGCCATGACCCCCGGTTCTTTTGCGATAATCTGTGCCTGAACCACCCGATCTTTCAGTTCCCCAAGCCCCTGGGTGGTGAGATCGAAAGGCCCCAGGTCCTCGTTGAGGAACTGAATGAGCATTGCATCAAGGTTCCATGGAACAAGGCCAGCCATGCCATCACCCTCTTTTGTGGATTGTTCGTAAACGGTGAGGGAGTGCCGGGTCTTCCACGACACCCCAGAGGAGAAAAACGGCAATCCGCTCGATGGCGCCCTTTCTCCCGAACCGGGCGCTCATACTCTGATTGTACTCAAAAAGCGAGACCGAGTGGAGCAAAAGTGCTGCCGTTTCCTCAGCCTTCCCCATCCGCACGGGGATCACCGTTTTCCCAAGCCCCACAGCCTGAACCAGTATCCTCTGGTCGGCACTCACCACATACGTTGCCTGGTCCAGAGCCTCAGGGAGAAACCTCGTGAGGTTGAGGTAGACTCTCTCCCTCACAAGGTACCCTTCAACGACCTCTCCCTCAAGACTTTCGAGGAAGACCCAGTTTTTCTCGGAAGCGATGCGCTGCACCGTTTCGAGGGAAACCCCCTGGGGGAGGGCGAGGAGAAAGTACAGAGAGGTGCCGTTGGGGGCGTGCTCGACAAAGTCAAGGAAAAACCCCAGGTCCTCGACGTGGTGGTCCTCTCTGGGGAAAAGGGCACATATGGCCTTTTTCCCGTGGAGGAAGGGCGTGTCGTGGGGATGGAGAAGGTCGGCGAGGATGTTCCCGACGAAGTAGGCGGGGATGTTCTTCAGGCGAAGGAACTGCACGAAAGTCGCGTCATCGACAAGGACGGTCCGGGCAAAGCGGCGCAGGAAAAAGAGACGAAGGGACGATACGGGAAAGGGACGGAGTCCCAGGGGAAGCACCACGGTGACCCTTCTTCCCCCAAGGAGGGTAACGAGTGCCAGGAGCCAGAGGTTTCCTCCGATGAATATCCGCCGTTCCCGGAGATTCCGCCGTTTCAGGAGATCTTGGCAGAGCCTGTACCATGCCTTGAGAGGCTGCGTAGGCCGGTCTCTGGAAATCTCTGCAAAACCCTTTTCGGCGAATACCCCGGGGTGCCGGAAGGAGAGGAAGAAAACCTTGCTCTTCCCGTAAAGCTCTTTCATCTTCCGGCGGAGTTCAAGGGCGATACGCTCTTCCCACTCTCCGTCTGCCATAAGGAGGTAACACCGCATAGGCACTCATGTCAATTATAGAAAAGCGATGCCAGTGACAAAAGGACTTTACGGAATAAACCGTAGACCGGTGTGTTGCAGTACGAAAATCCAATAGTGGAAAATAGTGAAGGAAGGGAAATACAATGAAGGTGAGAAAGTTCATCCTGTGGGGGATTTTTGCTACGCTTTTTGCTTCAGGTCCGGTGTTCGCTGACCCACAGGGTTTTGCATTTTGTCCTTTTGGTGTCGGTGGTATGATGGGATGGGGTGGCCTGTTCCTCGGTCTTTTTGTTCTCCTTCTTGTGGCATGCTTCGCGATACGCCTTTTTGGGGAGAGTGCCGGGAGGAGAGGGAACGACGAGGCTCTGGAAATTCTTAAAAAACGCTATGCTCGGGGGGAAATTTCTGAAGATGAGTACCAGCGCATGAAGGCAGAGCTTGAGAGATAGTAAAGTTCCCCTTTGACAGCTCTGCACTTTTGCCCTATGCTCCTTGAGAGAGGAGGAGCTGCCATGGGAACCATTCTGGTCACCGGAGGCGCCGGTTTCATCGGCTCGCACGTTGTGGACACGTACCTTGAGGCTGGGTTTTCGGTCGCAGTAGTGGACAATCTGGTAACGGGGAAAGTAGAAAACCTCAACCCGAAAGCTCGCTTCTACCAGGTCGACATCATGGACCGGGAGGCGCTCCAGAGGGTTTTCGAGCGGGAACGCCCGTTTTGCGTGAACCACCACGCTGCCCACATCAACCTTCGCCAGTCGGTGGAAGACCCCCTCGCCGATGCCCAGGTGAACATCCTGGGGACACTCCAGGTTCTCGAGCTCTCCCGGATGTACGGAGTGCAGAGGGTGATTTTCGCCTCAACCGGTGGAGCGCTCTACGGAGAGGTGGAGGAGCTCCCGGTTGGTGAAGAGTACCCTCCCTCTCCGCTTTCCCCTTACGGAGTCGCAAAGTACGCTGCGGAGAAGTACCTCTCCTATTATGAAGCGGTCTGGGGGCTTTCCTGTGTGGCACTTCGCTACGGTAACGTCTATGGGCCGCGGCAGGACCCCCTGGGTGAAGCGGGAGTGATCGCCATCTTCTCCAGAAAAATCCTCCGGAATGAGCCCTGTGTGGTGTTCGGGGATGGAAAAAAAACCCGGGATTACGTTTTTGTGGAGGACGTTGCCCGGGCTAACCTCCTGGCGCTCCACGCCCCCTCTGGAGCGTACAACATCGGAACGGGGAAGGAAACAAGTGTCCTTGAGCTCCTTGAGCTTTTCAGGCGCATTGTGGGGAAGGACATCGGGGTGGTTTTTGCCGAGGAACGAAAAGGAGAAATTTCCCGTATCGCCCTGGCTATTGAGCGGGCGAGGCGTCTTCTTGGCTGGGAACCCCGTGTGGCCCTTGAGGAAGGCCTCGAAAGAACCTTCACCTGGTTCGCGGAGGAGGAGAAAGTTCATGAGGGCCATGGTGCTTGAGCGTCAGGCACCCTGTGAGGAAAACCCCCTCATCCTGCGAGAACTTTCCGTTCCCGAGCCTGCAGACGACGAGGTCCTTGTACGGGTCGAGGCCTGCGGGGTCTGTCACACCGACCTCCATATTGTGGAAGGGGAACTCCCACCTCACCGCCTGCCCCTTGTCCCAGGACACCAAATTGTGGGGCGGGTGGTTGCGTGTGGGCCGAAGGTGACGGGTATCAGTTCCGGGGAACGGGTGGGGACGCCCTGGCTCTTCTCCGTGTGCGGGGAATGTTCCTTTTGTCGGAGGGGAAGGGAAAACCTCTGTTCCAAAGCCTGTTTCACCGGATACGATGTGGATGGAGGATACGCCGAGTACTTCCTGGCCCACAAGGACAGTGTGTATCCTCTCCCCGAGGGCTACGAGAGTCCGGAGATTGCTCCTCTCCTCTGTGGCGGAGTCATAGGGTACCGGGCGTACCGGGCAACGGAAACCCAAAAGGGTGATATCCTCGCGCTCTTTGGTTTCGGTTCTTCAGCGCATCTTGTGCTTCAGATGGGCCTTTACGAGGGGAAAGAGATCTTTGTTTTCACCCGAAGTCCTCATCACAGAGAGCTTGCAAGAAAACTTGGTGCAAGCTTTGTGGGTGGCGCTGAGGACGATCCTCCTTCACCCTTCCATGCCGCCATTGTCTTTGCTCCCTCCGGTTTTCTTATCCGGAGGGCTCTGGAGCACCTTGCGCCCGGAGGGAAGGTCGTTGCTGCCGGCATTTACGCTACGCCGATCCCCGAAATCCCGTATGAACTCCTCTACCAGGAACGGGTGATCCAGAGTGTAGCCAACAGTACCCGCCAGGATGTTCGGGAGCTCCTTGAGATGGCGGGGCGATACCGTTTCCGGGTGGTCTACGAGGTGTATTCTCTTGAGGAGGCCAACGAGGTCCTGAAAAAGCTCAAGAAGGGGCAAGTTCAGG
>JAPWUU010000118.1 GCA_028275365.1 Candidatus Caldatribacterium sp. | reverse complement strand
CCATCGGACGGCCAATTCTTGGAAATAAGCCAGCTTCAGGAACGGTCATTATCGAAGAGCTTGGGAGGGAACACCTCCGTACCGGATTCCCTATTGTGTACACCTCGGCAGACAGCGTGCTCCAGATTGCAGCCCATGAAGAAGTTATTCCCCCTTCCGAGCTCTACGCGATGTGTGAGAGGGTTCGAGCCATCATGACGGGAGAGCACGCCGTTGCCCGGGTCATTGCCCGGCCCTTTTTGGGGAAACCGGGAGCCTTTTACCGGACCCCCCATCGCCGTGACTTCTCCCTCCCCCCACCCCGTGAAACCATCCTCGATGTGCTTTCCCAGGAAGGGAAAAAGGTTGTGGGAATAGGGAAAATCTGGGACATCTTTGCCGGGCGGGGAATTACCGAGAGCTTCCCCACCAAGGACAACGAAGAGACTTTTGCCGTTTTCCAGAAGATGGCCTTAAGGGACGATATCGCCCTGGTGTGGGCAAACTTCAACGATTTTGACACCCTGTACGGCCACCGCAACAACCCCCATGGTTTTGCTCAGGCCTTAGAGGCATGGGATAGAGAGCTTGGAGGTTTTCTCCCTTCTTTGGGAGAGGACGACATCCTCATCATTACCAGTGACCACGGATGTGATCCAACCACCCCGAGTACAGACCATTCCCGGGAATATGCCCTCCTTCTTGCCTTCTCCCCCCGAACACTCCGGGGAGGGTATCTGGGAATCCGCAAGACTTTCGCCGATGTGGCAGCTACCGTTGCCGAGCTCTTCGAGGTGAGGTGGCATGGACCGGGAGAGAGCTTTGCTCCGCACCTTGTATCGCGATGACGTTCTCGAGTATCTCCAAAGTGTGGCAGGTGTTTCCCCTCTGCGCCCCCTATGTGCCCTTGTGGCGGGATCGGGATGGGGTGGGTGCGTTGAAGGAGAAACCGTTGAGGAATTCGCCCTTGCAAGGCTCCATCCTTCGCTTTGCCCAGGAGTTCCGGGGCACCAGGGAGTTCTTCGCTTTGTGCGTTTTCCCCAAGGCCACCTCCTCGTGGTTGAGGGACGCCTCCACCTCTACGAGGGGTACGGACTCCCTGAGGTGCTCCTCCCCATCACCTTTGCACGTTTTCTCGGCGTGCAGATTGTCATTCTCACCAACGCCTCGGGGAGTCTCTCTCCCTTTCTCCGCCCGGGGAATATCCTCGTTTTGTCCGACCAGATAGACTGGACCTTCATCCCCGATTGTTTCCCCCAACCCGTCTTCGACGAAAAGCTCCGGCATCTGGCTCTTCGAGAAGCCTGGGCCTGTGGGCTTTCTGCCTCTGAAGGTGTGTATGTAGGAGTTCTTGGGCCTTCCTTTGAGACGAAGGCGGAAATCCAGATGCTTGGATTCCTGGGAGGACACGCCGTAGGGATGTCAACGGTGAAAGAGTCGAAGTGGGCGAGGGGCCTCGGCATGAAGGTTCTGGCCCTTTCTCTTGTGACCAACTGGGGAACGGGGCTCTCACCATCCCCCCTCTCCCATGAGGAAGTCTTATCCCTTGCGGAAGCCCGGAAGCCTCTCCTGAGAACATTCCTCCATCACGTTGTGACGGAGATTCTCTATGAAAATCGTTGTGAGTCATGAAGGAACGGATTTCGACGCCTTTGCCTCCATGTTCGCTGTGACCAAGATTTTCCCTGGGACGCACATCGTCCTCTGGGGGACAGTGAATCCCAACGTCCGGCACTTCCTTTCCCTCCACGGCACGTTCTTCCCCTTCCTCACGGAAAAGGACGTGGACTGGAACGCCGTGGAGACCATCTACGTTGTCGACACGGTATACCTTGAACGACTGAGCAAAGCAGGCCACCTCATTCGGGAAAACCGGGTTGATTACTTTGTCTTTGATCACCACCCGGTGGAGGCAAAAGACGTTCCCCCGCGTGCCCTCCTCAAAACCTGCGGTGCCTGCACCACCATCCTGGTAGAAAAAATCAGGGAGGCAGCTTTGCCCCTTTCTCCTCTTGAGGCCACCCTGCTCCTTCTTGGTATCTACGAGGACACCGGGTCTTTCACGTTTCCTACCACGACCGCCCTTGACCTTCAGGCTGCGTCCTTCCTGCTCTCCCAGGGAGGTATGGTGAGCTACATTCCCCGGTTCACACGGGTGGTGCTCACGAAGGAACAGGAAGAGGTCCTCAGAGCCATGGTTCGTGCCCTCACCGTCGAGGACATCAATGGTGTTCCTGTGCATTTCTGTGTGCTCTCTTTCCCACAGTATCTTGAGGGTATGTCGCTTCTTGTACACCGGCTCATGGAAATGGAAGACATAGAGGTCTTTTTTGGCATCTTTGCCATGGAGAACAAAGTCCATGTCATTGCGCGAAGCCGCCTTGAGGGAGTCAACCTCCATGAGATTCTCGGGGAAATCGGCGGGGGAGGGCATCAGAGCGCAGCCTCCGCCACCTTCCGCAACCGGAGCCCTGAAGAAATCCAGGAGGAAATCCGCCGCCTCCTGCACCGGTCGGTTTCTTTCACCAGGGCCTTTGAAGTGATGTCGCACCCAGTGAAAACCGTTTCTCCAGAGACAACCATTGAGGAGGCCTTCGCCCTCCTCTTGCGTTTCGGCTTTTCCGGTCTTCCGGTCGTGGATAGGGAAGGGAAACTGGTTGGGCTCATTGCTCGAAGAGACGTGGAAAAGGCCATGCACCATGGTCTGCGCTGGGCTCCCGTGAGGAGTTTCATGTCCTCCCAGCTCGTCACGGTGGGTCCCGAGGAATCCTTGGTCCGGGTACGGAACCTGATGGTGGAGAAGGACGTGGGGAGAGTTCCAGTGGTGAAGGACGGAAGAATCCTAGGCATCATTACCCGAAGCGATGTCCTACGGGCCATGCACCAGAAGGAGAACCTTGTGCTCCAGCGCATGACTCGTGTGTCTTTAGCGGAAAAACTCTACCAGCACTTTGGACGGGAATACCTCCTACTCCTTGAGGAGGTAGCCGAAACCGCAAAGCGTGCCGGTGTTAAGGTTTACCTCGTAGGGGGGGTGGTCCGGGACATTATCCTTGGGGTACCCAATGAAGACCTCGACCTTGTGGTTGAGGGAGATGCCATTGCCTTCGCCCGTTTTCTTGGAAACCGCTTCAGGGGGAAGGTTGTTCCGTATCCTCCTTTTGGAACCGCTATGCTCTTTCTTCCAAACGGAAAGAGGATTGACCTCGCTTCAGCGCGTCACGAGTTCTACGCTTTCCCCGGGGCTTCTCCCCAGGTGGAATACGCCAACCTCCGACGAGACCTTTTCCGGCGAGATTTTACCATCAACGCCATGGCCATCAGTCTCCACCCCGATAGTTGGGGGGAACTTTTTGATTTCTTCGGAGGCCTTAAGGATCTTGAGAAGGGCATCCTCCGGGTTCTCCATCCCTTGAGCTTTGTGGAAGACCCTGCCCGGGCCATCCGGGCCGTTCGCTTTGAGGGGAAATACGGTTTCTCCATCGAACCTTTCACCTTGAGCCTTCTGCAGCAGACCGTACGGGAAAGCTTCCTCACGAAAATCAAGCCAGACCGCCTCAAAGAGGAACTCTC
>JAPWUU010000119.1 GCA_028275365.1 Candidatus Caldatribacterium sp. | reverse complement strand
GCGGAAAGTTCCGGTTACCAGTTTGAAGGGGCGGACGCTTCCTTTGAGATTCTCCTTCGGGAGACCCTTGGTGAGGAAGTCAAATTCTTCGACCTCGAGAGTTTTCGGGTTATTGTGGAAAAGCGGAGAGAAGAGAACACGGTGACCGAAGCCACGGTGAAAATTCGGGTGGATGAGAACGTTGTCCATACCGTGGCGGAAGGTGACGGACCGGTTCACGCCCTGGATAACGCACTGCGAAAGGCCCTCGAGAGGCTCTATCCCGCACTGAAGCGTATTCGTCTTTCGGACTACAAGGTGCGGGTGCTCTCGGAGAAAGAGGGGACGGCTGCTAAAATCAGGGTGCTGATTCAGTCCACTGACGGAGAGCGCGTGTGGGGAACGGTGGGGGTTTCGACGAACATCATCGAGGCAAGCTGGGAAGCGCTCGCTGACAGTGTTCGCTACGGGCTATGGAGAAAGCTTCGAGAAGGAAAATAACCGTCCGGATCCAGGAAGGGGGAAGGGACTGGAAGGGAGGGAAGGAGGTCCGGACCCTGCTCTCGCAATTCCCTCTCCCTCCCTTTGTAACCCAGGAGGTTCTGCTCCTTCCAATCCAGAGGTTCTTCCGGGCTACGCTTGAGGTTTTTCGCTACACCGTCCTGGTCACTCAGGGAGAGCTGTTGACGTTTTTCCAGGCCTTTCTGAAGCATTCCTCTTGCAGGGAAAGGACGCTTTTCCTCTGTTCCAGCCGGGATGGAAACCTCCTGAGAGAGCTCTGCGAGGTTCTTCCTCCTTCCGAAACCGCTTTTCTTTTCCTTGCCCGGCGACCGGAAGAATTCTGGGGGCTTTTTGCCCTTTTCGCCCTTCCAGAGAGGAAGAAAATCCTTGTGGGCGAACCCCACGGGGCTTTTGCCGAGTGCGCGCGGGAATGCTTCTTTCCTTTTCTTCCTGCTGATGTTCCTTCCTTTTCCTTCTGGCAACGGAGTGCTTTCCTTTACCTTCCCCTAAGTGTGTGGGGCGTGCCTTTAGAGGAGGTTGAGCGAGGGTTTCAGGAAGGATACGCAACTCTCAGGGAGGAGGCCTTCCGGCT
This sequence comes from Candidatus Caldatribacterium sp., assembly GCA_028275365.1. Classification (GTDB taxonomy): domain Bacteria; phylum Atribacterota; class Atribacteria; order Atribacterales; family Caldatribacteriaceae; genus Caldatribacterium. The sequence goes on along the minus strand of JAPWUU010000119.1, from coordinate 2,480 downwards.
GGCACTCTTTCTTTGGGAGAAGGAGCAGGAGGGGAAAAGCAGGGTGCATATTGTGGCTGAACCGTCCCTTCTTGGGGAGGTACTGTTCTCCCTTTCCTCCCTTCTTGAGCGAAGCTGTGGAGGGTCTCTGGCTTTTCGAGTTGGTAGTCCTCAAACCCTCTGGAACGAGGGCGAGGAGGTTTGGGGACGGGGTGTTACCATCCTTGTCCTGAGGACCTCTGGCGAAGGATTCAGGATTCGAATTCCCCGTGAGCTCGTCTCTTCAGAAATCTTCACCGGCTGGGAATTCCTGCGGGAGTGTTCTTTTGAGGCTCTGGAGAAGGCCACGATGGAAACCCTCAGGGGGATGTTGCGGCAAAGGGGGGAGGCGTTTGCGGAACTCTGCTTCCCCCTGTGCTCTCCTTTCTTTTTGGGGCAGTGCGTAGCCTTCGTGCAGTATCTTGCCTGCTACAGCGCTTGGCTTCGGGAGGTTGACATCTTTTCTGAACCTCCCCTTGTTCGACTGGAACATCACGTTGTATCTTGTCTCAGGAAGCAGTGTCAGGAGGCGTAGCGATGGAGATTGTTGCCGACCTCCATGTGCACACTATTGCCAGCGGCCATGGGTACAGCACGGTTTTGGAAAACGTCCAGGTGGCAAAGCGAAAAGGGCTTCTGGTGCTGGGCATTGCGGATCATACCCCAAGCATGCCTGGAGGGCCTTCTCCTCTGTACTTTGAGGCACGGGGTCATTTCCCCCGTGAGGTCTTGGGGGTTCGCCTGTATTTTGGGGCAGAGGTGGATATTGTGGATGAGGAGGGACACCTCGATCTCCCGGAACGTATTCTCCGACGCCTGGATTTTGTGATCGTCTCTCTCCATCCCCAGGTCTTCCAGGGAGGGTCCAGGGAGGTCAATACCCGTGCCCTGCTTAGGGCTCTCGAACATCCCCTGGTGGACATTGTTGCTCATCCGGGGAACCCAAGGTATCCTCTGGACTATGCGGAGGTGGTTACCAGGGCTGTGCAGCTTGACAAGGTGATCGAGATCAACAATAGCTCCTTTTCGGTGAGCCGGAGGGGGAGCGAGGAGAACTGTCGCCTTATTGCTCAGGAAGTGAAATCCCGTGGGGGGTGGGTGGTGGTTTCAAGCGACGCGCATTTTTGCGAGGAGGTTGGGGAATTCGGTGAGGCGTTGCGATTGCTCGAGGACGTTGGGTTTCCCACAGAGCGGATCGTGAACGCGTCCTTGGAAAACCTTGAAGACTTCTTTAAAAGGGTGGCACAAAGGAGGAGGAGCCTGTGATGTTTCCCCAGCTCATTGATGGGAAGGCAATAGCAGCGCAGATTTACGAGGAACTCCGTCCACGGGTAGTGAGTCTTGTGGCTCGGGGATTTCAGCCCGGCCTTGCGGTAATTCTTGTTGGAGAAAATCCTGCAAGTCAGGTCTACGTCAGGAATAAGGAAAAAGCCTGCGAGAAACTTGGGATTCGTTCTTTCAGGTACCATCTCCCTGAGAAGACGGATCCTGAGGAACTCCTCTCCCTTATCGATACCCTGAACACCTGTGCGGAGGTTCATGGTATTCTCGTCCAGCTTCCCCTTCCGCCACACATAGAGGAACGGGATGTTCTCTATCACATTTCACCAGAAAAGGATGTCGACGGTTTCCACCCTTACAATCTCGGTCGACTCATGGTCGGGGACCCAGTTTTCCTCCCCTGCACGCCCTGGGGAATTCAGGAACTCCTCAGGCGTTCTGGCATCGAGGTAGAAGGGAAACACGTGGTCATCGTGGGGCGAAGCAACATCGTGGGAAAGCCTCTGGCCATGATGCTTGTGCAGAAGGCAAGAGGAGCGAATGCCACCGTTTCTATATGTCACACCAGAACCCCGGATCTTACCGAGCACACGAAAAGGGCAGACATTCTCGTTGCTGCCTGTGGTTCTCCCGGGGTCATCACGGGGGATATGGTGAAGGAGGGAGTAGTGGTCATTGACGTTGGCATCAACCGGGTTGGCGAGAAACTCGTTGGGGACGTGGACTTTGACAGCGTGGCCGAGAAGGCGTCGTATATCACCCCGGTTCCCGGTGGTGTGGGCCCAATGACAGTGGCCATGCTCATGGCCAACACGGTGAAAGCGGCGGAACAGTTCTTCGCCAGGACAGGTGAGGGGAAGCGGTGAAGGTTGCTGTTCTTTCGGATACCCATATTCCCGAGCGAATGAGAAAACTCCCCGAAGATCTCCTTTCCTGCCTCCAGGGGGTTTCCTTCATCCTCCACGCCGGAGATGTCACCGAATGGTGGGTCATTGAGGAACTCTCCCGTATTGCTCCGGTTTATGGCGTTTGCGGGAACATGGATACCCCTGGAGTTGCCTCTCGCCTTCCCGAGAGACGGGTTGTGGAACTTGAGGGGATACGGATTGGTCTTCTCCACGGGCGGGGTTCCCCGGAGGAGGCAGAGAGAATAGCCCTAAAGGCATTTGCCCAGGAAGACG
>JAPWUU010000116.1 GCA_028275365.1 Candidatus Caldatribacterium sp. | reverse complement strand
CCACGAAGACCTATTAGTGGGAGCGAATCCCTCCCCACCTCCCGGACCCCCTTTCTCGAGGGGGGTCCGGTACCCTTTTAGAGAAAAAAGCGTCCTCCTCCGTTCCTGCCCTCTCTTCTGCGCGTATCCTATGGGCGCCGAGCACCTCTTTCTGAGCTTGGCTCGGCTCGATTTCGGCTACTCAGCGCCGGTCTCCGCTCCCCCACCCATTTCCCAGAAAGACAGAAAACAACGGAGCTTTTCCTGGGGATGTCTGAGCAGAAAGACATCGTCCTCGGGATTTCCCACCCAGTGATTCTGAGCTACCAGAGGAAGGCCCTCCGGGAGTTCAGAGAGAGGATGGAGCGTCCAAGGTGAACCTGCGTTCCTGGGAGAGGGGCTTTCTCACCCCGCTGTGGTGTGATTGCGCCGTGGTTTGGCGGGGGCGGAAAGCCCGCCCCCGGTTTCCATCCCACTATGGTTCGACTGCAACCCAGGATAAAATACAGCATTTATGCGGGTTTGTCAACCTGAATCTGCAGCGGACCCCCAGTTCCCCCCAAAACCCCCGGGGGTCCGCTGCAACCCCACCCCCTGGAAACCCCCATCGTTGAGCCATTATGCCAGAGCTGTCATTATAATTCCAGAAGTCATGGCAAAACCCCGGGGGGTTCGCTGCAAAATTGGCAAGCACTGGCATACAAAAATGCCATATGGGATAGAAAGTGAGGGGTGCAAGGACCAGGGGGATCCCAAAGCGGAGGTCTGGGGCTTTCACCCCAAAGGTATCCAGGCATTTTTCTGATGCAGCAGAAAAAGAGACGCGGTACCCTCTAAGGAGTAATCGGCGCATTCTGTTTGCGAGGAATGGAGGGCGATGGAGAGGGTCAGATGGACGGGACATCCCTTCGTTGACGCGGGGCTCTCTGCGATTGCCGCAGTCACGGGGGTCAGCGATGTCAAAGACCTCGAAGCTGGGCATTTCGAGCACGCGGCCGCAGAGCTCGAGCGGGTCCTTCTGAGCGATCAGGCGCTGGGAATCGGGGTTGAGAAGTCCTTCGCCAGAGGAGCCCTTTCCCAGATATTCCCGAACAGCGAACTCGTCAATCTATCTAACTGGAGAGGGAGAACGCCTGAAGAGAAAGCGGAGAATGTCAGGAGGAAGTTCCAGTTTCTAACCGCCTGTGGTTCCTTCCCATGAGGAGCAGCCTATGAAAGTCAGAGTCGTCACTTTCGATGATTACTCTGAAAGCTTTGACCTCTCCGTTAAGCCCTTCAGGGCCCGGAACGACCAGTTTGTCTTCGGATTTTTCCGTGTTAGAGGTACGTACGTACTCCAGATATTCGGACTGGGGGTACAGAGGATCACAGAGCACACCGGACCAGCGTGTATTGACATCTCCTTTGATGCCCCAGGGATCTCTGATGTCTGCAACCGGTTTGATGATCTCATCCAGATGACCCAGAGATTTTTTACCACCAGACACTTCAAGGCGGGTAGCGTCTTCAGGCTATTCCAGGAGTTCCACCGCTTCGTCGTCAAGCCTCTGTTTTCTGAGGCAACGCTGGTTACCACAAGCTCAAAGGAAATCGCCACAAAACTGGAGAATTTCAGAGACGAACTTTGCATCGTACCGATCTCTGTCAGGATGTTCGTGCTCCTTCCTGGGGGATGGACACTGACTACAGGAGTCATCCTGAGCATGGAACTCGAGAGAATCAGGAAGAAACTCATCAGGGCCTTCCCCTGGTTCAGCATCTCCTACTGGTCGGAGACCTCCAAAATACCACCAGAGGTCGAGGCTGTCTCAGGATTGAAGGATGCCGAGGGAGCAGTGTCCCTTGAGCTCACGCCACTGCCTAACTTCTGCCTCAGGGAGGGATCCAGCCTTCTCTTCGTCCCCAGGGTGCAGTTCCTCATCATGAGGAAAGCCGGGAGTAGCCCCAGGAAGAACACTGCAGAGGTGTTCGACTTCATCAGGAAGAAGACGGCAGGTATGATCTTCCCCCAAAAGCAGAAATTGTGTATCTATGGCGACATCACCGTTTCAACCCCCAGGAGACCACCTGACAACACGGACATAGCCTTCGACACGGATACCTTGAGGAGGTGGACCGTCTTCCTCCTCTTTGAGCTGAGCTCAGAGAATGAGAGGAAGCTGGTGTTGAGGAGGGCTGACGAGGAGATCCTCTCGGATCTCGTCCTCACGAAGCTTGAGGCTTAGGCAAAACGGGAGGAGATTCCCAGAATCGGTGAAAGGAGGTCATTCGCTCATGCGGTGGATTGTTTGGGTGGTCCTTGTGAGTGTGGTGGTGGCGTTGCCAGGGCTGGTGTACGGTGCTGGGGTTCTCAACGAACCAGAGTTCAACAGTCCGGTAACAGGAAAAGACGCTACCGATCTGGCAATGCATGTCATACAGTCCCTCATCCCATGCTACGAGATACGACTCAAGGTTCTCAGGAATGAAGAGATATGCGCCGCAGCAGGGATATCCTACAGGGAAGCAACGGAGATGATTGTGAATGATCTCACTGCTCTCTACGTGCTTCGCTACGCGAAAGCAAGCGCAAGGCTTGTCCAGGGCGAAAACCCCGTTGTGGAGATCACCCTCAGAACACCAGACCCACTTGACGCCTTCAGGGTCGCCATCGACCACTATAAATGGAACTCCAAGACGATGGAGACCTCATCCGGAGCAATCCTCAGGGATGATGAAATATTTGAATCCCTGGATTATGGCTTCACCTCAACAAAGGTCAGAAAAATAGACGTTGTGTTCCCCGTATCTGTCGTCGTTGGAGAAGAAGGGATAACGACCAGAGAGTCCGTTGGGGATCTGTCCATCGCCCTCCCCAAAGCCATCGAACGGGCCCTCGACCTCTGAGGGCCCACAGGAACCCAGAGCCTGCTTTGAGAAGCAGGCTCTTTTTCACTCCGTCGACACCAGGGCCGATTTCACCTGAACCCCAGGGATGCTCCCCAGGCGGCCGGTGAGGGCTCCGAGGATATCGGTATCGCCATCAACGATGAGGGCAATGACCGAGATGTTCCGTTCCCGGTAGGGGATGCCCATGCGGCCGACGATGATGTCACCGAACTCCCCGAGAATTTCGTTCACCCGCTCTGCCTGTTTCTCTCGGTCGGTGACGATGATACCGATGACGCCAACCCTATTTTTCTTTTCTCCCGGCAAGGCGCACATTGGCTACCCTCAGAACCTCCCGAAGCTCCAGGTAGGTAGTGTACCAGTGGTCAACCCATGCTTCAAGCTCTGCGATGGGTTCAAAGGTCTTCTCCACCCGGAACGCCCGGGAAAACGCTTCTTCGGGGCTTTTGTATACCCCTGCACCGATGCCAGCAAGAAGAGCGGCTCCCTGGCAACTCCCTTCCTTTTCAACGGGAACGACGATGGGTTTTTTCAGGAAAGTGGCTTTAAGGCGCATCCAGAGGGCATTCTGGACTCCACCCCCAACGTTCACCGCCTGGGTGACCGTGCAAGAGAGTTCTTTTTCCATTCGTTCCCAGATGGTCCTGTACTCCGCGCACAACCCGAAGAGCACGGAGAGCGCGAAATCCTCTTGCTCTGTGTCTCCTGAGAGATTCAGAAAAGCCCCTT
>JAPWUU010000115.1 GCA_028275365.1 Candidatus Caldatribacterium sp. | reverse complement strand
TTGATTTCGAGACCTGCGCGGTGCTCACGGCCATCGATGAACAATCACCGGACATTGCCCTTGGGGTGAACCGTTCCCTGGAGGTCAAGATGGGCGAAGAAGTGGAGGATGAAGAGCTCTCTCTTGGGGCTGGAGACCAGGGGATGATGTACGGGTATGCCTGTAACGAAACTCCGGAGCTCATGCCTTTTCCTATTGCTATGGCTCACGCCCTGGCTTTTCGTCTGGCTGAAGTTCGCAAGAAGGGAATCCTCCCGTACCTTCGCCCTGATGGGAAAACCCAGGTGACGGTGGATTACGAGGATGATCGTCCCATACGCATTGACACTATCATCGTTTCCGCCCAGCACCATCCTGATATCTCCCTTGAAACGCTCCGGGAGGACATCATTGAAAATGTCATCCGCCCGGTGATTCCTCCCGAGTTCCTTGACTCCCGCACCCGGATCCTTGTCAACCCCACGGGGAGGTTCGTCATTGGCGGTCCCCAGGGGGATACGGGGCTCACCGGACGGAAGATCATCGTGGATACCTACGGGGGAGTTGGCAGGCACGGTGGGGGATGTTTTTCCGGCAAGGATCCCACCAAGGTCGACCGCTCGGGGAGTTACGCGGCGCGATACGTGGCAAAGAATATTGTTGCTGCTGGCTTTGCAGATCGCTGTGAGTTCCAGATTGCTTACGCCATAGGTGTTGCCCGGCCCGTCTCGATGGCCGTCAATACCTTTGGAACGGGAAAAATCCCCGACGAGAAGATTCTCGAGATCGTCAGGGAAGTTTTTGATCTTCGTCCCGGAGCCATCATCAAGAATCTCAAGCTCCGTCGGCCCATCTACAAGAAGACTGCTGTGTATGGCCACTTTGGACGGAATGACCCGGATTTCAGCTGGGAAAAAACCGACAAGGTCGAGATTCTTCGAGATCTGGCGGGATTCTGAGGGAAAGGGGTCTGGACATGACCTATCACGTGCGGGATCTGGGATTGGCTCTTCTTGGGAGGCAAAAGATTGACTGGGCTTTCAGAGAGATGCCCGTTCTGCGGGAAATCGCCACCCGGTGGCGCACATCCCGTCCTCTCCAGGGTATACGGATAGGTGCCTGCCTCCATGTGACCGCTGAGACGGCAGTTCTTGCCATCACCCTGAAAGAGGGTGGAGCAGAGGTTTTCCTCTGTGCCTCAAATCCCTTAAGCACTCAGGATGACGTGGCGGCAGCGCTCGTTCAGGACTTTGGCGTTGCTGTCTTTGCGCTTCGCGGAGAGGACAGAACTACCTATTACGACCACATAGAACGCGTGCTGGATGCTCAGCCTCATATCACCATGGACGATGGTGCAGACCTCACCTCGACGGCCCACAGAAGGGGTGGTGCCACGCTCAGCGGGATTCTGGGAGGGACCGAGGAGACAACCACGGGTGTTATCCGGCTCCGGAGTCTTGCCCAGGGTGGACAGCTGGCCTATCCTGTTATTGCGGTGAACGATGCCGATACCAAGCACATGTTCGACAACCGTTACGGAACAGGGCAGAGTACGATAGAAGGGATTCTCAGGGCAACGCACTTGCTTCTTGCGGGAAAGCGGTTTGTGGTTGTGGGGTATGGGTGGTGTGGTCGTGGTATCGCTCTTCGAGCAAGGGGCATGGGAGCAAGAGTTGCCGTGGTTGAAGTTCATCCTGTGCGGGCTTTGGAAGCCCTTATGGACGGCCACGAGGTCATGTCTATGAGTGAAGCGGCCTCCTGGGGTGAGGTCTTCGTCACCGCCACCGGGAATGTTGCGGTGATTCGGAAGGAACACTTTCTCCTCATGAAGGACGGGGCGATTCTGGCCAATGCCGGCCACTTTAATGTTGAAATCGACATCGAAGGCCTTGAAGAGCTCAGCGTGGCCAAGCGCGTGGTTCGACCGATGGTGGAAGAATACATGCTGCGGGATGGCAAGAGGCTGTACCTCCTTGGGGAAGGTCGGCTTGTGAACCTGGCGTGTGCTGAGGGGCATCCCTCATCGGTCATGGACATGAGTTTTGCCAACCAGGCGCTTTCTGTAGCGTACCTTGTGCAACACGCATCAAACCTTGAAAAAAGGGTATACCGAGTGCCCCAGGAAATTGACGAAGAAGTTGCTCGCCTGAAACTTGCTGCCCTTGGGGTACGGCTTGAAGAGATGACCCCCCGCCAGCGGGCCTATTTAGCCTCGTGGCAGGAGGGCACCTGAAAAAAGGGAATCCCTGCTTCATCCCTCTGGATGAGGCCATAGTCCGAAGGGAGGAGATGCAACCATGCAGGAGTACGAGCTGGGAGTTGTCATTCGACCAACGCTCACCGAAGATGGTGTCCAGAGTATTGTGGAGAAACTGAAGAACACCATCGTGGACCAGGGCGGTGTGGTGAATGCCGTGGATTTCTGGGGGAAGCGTAAACTTGCCTATCCTATTGAAAAGCAGAGGGAAGGTTACTACGTTTTCTTCCGCTTTGCGATTTCCCCCAGAAACGTCGCCGAGGTGTCCCGGGTTGCCCGGTACACCGAGGATATCCTTCGTCACATCCTGGTGAAGGAGGAAAAGGCGCGCTCTGAGGGGAAACCTCAAACGCCTGAAGAGGTGGGAGCCCAGGTCCTGACGGGCGGAAAGGAGACGAATGTCCCGACCCAGTCTGAATAAGGTTTTTCTCATAGGTTTTCTCACCCAGAGCCCAGTGGTCCGGTATGCACCCAACGGAACCCCGGTAACGAGCTTTCCTCTTGCCGTTTCGCGAGGGGTGAGCAGTGAGGACGGTCGGGAGCATTTCGACTACCTCTACATCGTTGCCTGGAGGGATCTTGCGCTTTTTTGCGGGGAAAACCTGAAACGTGGGGACTGGGTGTTTGTGGAAGGAAGGGTCCAGGTACGGGCTTTTGAGGACCAGGGAGGCCAGAAGCGAAAATCGTATGAAATCGTGGCCTCTGAAGTGAAGCGCCTTACAGGGTGTTCACCGGTGGTTGAAGAGAAGCACTTTGAATTTTTCTGAGAGGAGGATACGAAGTGGCAGTGGAACGTGAGGAACGTGTTGCTCGGAAGAGGTTCTTCCGGAAGAAGAAAAAAGTCTGCATTTTCTGTTTGGGGAAGGCCCACATCGATTACAAAGACGTGGAGACGCTCCAGAGATTCCTGAGCGAACGGGGGAAGATTATCCCTCGTCGCATCAGCGGAAACTGTGCAAAGCACCAGAGGAGACTCGCCCAGGCCATAAAGCGGGCGCGGGAAATGGCTCTTCTGCCATATATCATTGAGTGACCTCGATGTATGAGGAATGTTCGTTCAACCGTTGAGGGGGCTTTTTTTGCTGCCCTCACGGTTATTCTCTACCTTGCTTCCATTTACCTTCCCGTTCTGGGGGTTCTGGTGAGTTTTCTGTGTCCCTTGCCGGTGATGTTCCTCGTTATCCGGTGGGACGCACGTTTAGGAATACTGGCTTCTTGTGTAGCCAGTCTCTTAGTCTTCGCCCTTGCGGGGCTTTTGCAGGCAGTGACGTGTCTTTTAGGGTTTTCCCTTCTGGGCATCGCCATGGGCCTGACGGTGAAGAGGGGGTATGATTTTCCCGAAATCATTCTCATCAACACCCTTGTTTCCCTGCTCTCAAAGTTTGCCCTCCTCGGCGTTGCCCTCCTTGCTAC
>JAPWUU010000114.1 GCA_028275365.1 Candidatus Caldatribacterium sp. | reverse complement strand
GGATTAGAGCGGATACGGGCCTTCCCTTCCTTTTCGAGGAGGTGGATGGTTGCGACCACCCGCTCGAGGCGCTGGAAGAGCCCCCCGATGCTCGCAAGTTCCCCAAACTGGAGTCCGTAGGGTCCCGTGGTTGCACCGCCCCACTCAATCCCCAGGTTCTTGGCCGCTTCTCCTGAAACCTCTGTCACCACGGCATCGATGACGACCTGCCGTCTTGGGACATCTGCAAGCGCAAGAATCCGCCGAATTTCGTCGATGATGGGTTGAGGGTTGAGGAGCGGTCACACGTCCGGGTTGATTTTCTCCCCGAAAGCGTCGACGGAAAACCCGTTCCCGAAGAACTCCGGAGGGCCTTTGGAGCATCCACCCTCCTTGTACTTGAAAACGTGAAGGAAACGAGAATTCTTGAAGCAGACCTTGCGGGGATTGAATTCGTCCTCGAGGGTCCTCCCCAGAAGGCCACGTTCCACCCCCGGGCCGTGGTGCGCTTCCAGAACACGGGGAACGCGCATCTCCAGCCCTCCTGCTCCATTACCCTTGTGCGGGTTCAGGAAGAGACACCCGCGGAGGGGGCTATCGCGGTGAAACCAGGCTCAAGCCTCACCCTGGTCTCAAAGGAGAGCCCGGATCTCGTTCTTCCCGGCGGGGAGGGGATGCTCGTCCTTGAGTCGCAGAATACCCTGGAGCCTGGGAAGTACGCCCTTACGCTTGTCATGGTGCATCAGGGGAAAGAAATCCTCCGCAGAGAAGAAACCCTCGAACTCCGTCCAGGGAGGTAAGGTTCAGGTCCCTCCCCTATCTCCTTTTCCCCAAAGCCCCAGAGCGCTCTGGGGCTTTTCGCTACTTGAGCTCCTTCTCCATTGACCCGAGCTTCACCTTGCAATATAATGGTACCACAGTACATGCAGGAAAGGGGAAGCAGAATCCATGAAGAGGACGTATCAACCACATCGCCTGCGTGCCAAGAGAAAACACGGATTCCGCGCTCGTATGAAGACCAAGGGGGGACAGGAGGTCCTCCGCCGAAGGCGTAGAAAGGGCCGGAAGCGCCTCACCGTATGATGGAAACGCTCACGCGGGAAAGAGACTTTGCCCGAGTCTTTGAGGAAGGAAAAAGGGTCGGTGGTGGTCCTTTACGTCTTTTTTTCTACCGGCGGGAAGCAGGACCTATCCGGGTGTGTTTTGTGGGGCGGAGCAAGAAGGCGGTACGCCGGAACCGTATCCGGAGAAGATTGAGAGAGGCCTTTCGTGTCCATTACTACCCCATTTGGAAGGACCGACCCTTTGATTTCGTCTTTGTGGGAGACGAAAGCATCGCTTCGGTGGAGTTTCCCCTTCTTGTCCGGTGGATGGGAGAACTCCTGGGAAGGGTGGAACAAGACGGGTGAGACCTGAACGAGCCCTCGTGCAGGGCCTTGACCGGGTGCTTGAGTGGTATCAGAAATACCTCTCCCCTCTTCTTCCTGCCAGCTGTCGATTCGAACCCACCTGTTCTGAGTACGCGCGGGAGGCGTTGCAAAAGTACGGGCTCTGGAAAGGCCTCCTTTTGAGTCTCTGGCGGGTGCTCCGCTGCCATCCGTGTTCTCGTGGTGGGTATGATCCGGTGAAATGACGGGAAAGGTGATGGAACGTGTTCACGCAGATCTGGGATGGCTTGGCCAAACTCATGGAATTCGTTCTCCGGTTTTTCTACCAGCTTACAGGGAACTATGGGATCTCCATTATCCTCCTCACAGTGGTGATTCGGCTGGCGCTGTACCCTGTCATTCACAAACAGAACCTTTCAGCCAGGGCCATGCAGGAGTTGCAGCCGGAAATCAAGAAGCTCCAGGAAAAATACGGAAAAGACCCGCAGAGGCTCAACCAGGAAATCATGAAGCTCTACCGGGAAAGGGGAGTGAGCCCCCTGGGGGGGTGCCTACCCCTTCTCATTCAGCTTCCCTTTCTCTTCGTCCTCTACCGGGTGCTTGTGACGTACGATTACGGCCAGGCGGGGTTCCTATGGCTCCCCAGCCTCTCCCGACCTGACCCCTACTACATTCTCCCCCTGGCCATGGGGGCAACGACGTTCTGGCAGCAGAAGATTAGCACTCCTCCTTCGGGTGGTGAGGCAGCGCAGCAGAATCTCCTCCTTATGGTGGTCATGCCGGTGTTTCTCGTGTTCATCAGCTGGGGGTTGCCTTCAGGGGTGCTGCTGTACTGGTTTGTCTCCAATCTCTTTTACATCTTCCAGCAGTACATGCTGGAAATACAGCTGCGGAGAACGAAGTCCTCTTTGACCTTACCTGCTTCATCCTTACCGAGAGGGCAGGTGGTGAATTCGCAGGGTGGAAAGGGGGGAAAGCGTCGTGAAAAGAAGCGTTGAGGTTTCAGGAAAGAGCCTCGAGGAAGTCCTCGAGCGGGCTGCGCGGTATTTTGACGTTCCCCCGGAACAGCTGGGATACGAGGTGCTCTCGGAGACCAAAGGGTTTCTGAGCGTTTTCGTCCCCCGGATGGTGAAGGTTCGGGTGTGGGTGAAGGATGAGGAAGAGATTGCCCCGGAGACTGAGCCGCCTGAGGCCCAGAAGGCCCCAGCCCAGGATTTCTCAGAGGTTCAAGAGTCCCTCGACCGTTTCCTGGGAGAGCTTGTAGAAAAGATGGGCCTTGAGGTCACGGTGAACGTGACCCAGGAAGATGGGGTTTTGCGCTGCGCCCTTGACGGGAAGGATGCAGGGGTGCTTATCGGGCGAAAAGGGGAAACCCTCGAGGCCCTCGAGGTTCTCGTGCGGACTTTCCTTGCTCGCCGGGGTCATGGGGAGCTCCCCCTTGAAGTAGATGTTTCCGGGTACCGGAGACGTCGTGAGGAGGCTCTTCGAAAGCTTGCCGAGCGGATGGCCCGCAAGGTCGTGCGGGAGAAGAAGAGAGTTCGCCTGGCTCCGATGAACGCTCGGGAACGACGCATCATTCATACCGCTCTCAAAGACCACCCGCAGGTTGTTACCTACAGCGTCGGCGAGGAGCCCCACCGAAGAGTAGTCATTGACCTCAAGACTCAGAAGAGGAGTGGGGGGAAACAGAAGCCGGTAAAGAGGCATGCCCGTTCCCGGGGGAACGAGGGAGGGTCACCACAACCCGGAAAAGACCATGAGGGATGATACCATTGTGGCCGTTGCCACCCCCCTTGGGGTAGGGGCTATTGGCATTGTCCGCCTGAGTGGCCGGGATGCAATACGTATTGCGTCCCGGCTTTTTCATGCCCGCTCCGGGAGGCAACCTGAAGAGTTTCAGAGTTTCCGGATGTACCTTGGCGAAGTCTGTGACCCAAAGACTGGAAGGCCCCTTGACGAAGCCCTCTGTGTGGTGATGCGGGCACCGAAAAGCTACACCCGGGAGGACGTTGTGGAGTTCCATCTCCACGGGGGACCCCTGCTGGTGCGAAAGGTGCTTGACCTGTGTCTTGAGGAAGGGGCTCGTCTGGCTCGCCCTGGAGAGTTCACTGAGCGGGCTTTCCTGAACGGACGCATCGACCTTCTCCAGGCGGAGGCGGTGGCTATTCTAGTTCGGGCCCGTTCTGAAAAAGTTCTTGAGCTCTCGCTGCGACATCTTTCCGGAGCCTTTGGCGAGAAGGTCCGCAGATGGAAAGAATGCCTGGTCCTTGTGGGAGCGTACCTTGTGGCATCCTGCGACTTCCCCGATGT
>JAPWUU010000113.1 GCA_028275365.1 Candidatus Caldatribacterium sp. | reverse complement strand
CTCTCGGGAAAGCCACCGGGAGGGCCATGTCGAGGTTCTTCCGGTAGTGGAGGTGGTGCGCTGTGGCGGGGAGGCAGAATGTGCTGCGCCTTTCCGGTATTCCGCTTCAGGCAATTGAGGCATTCTGTCGGAGGCACCGCATCCGGCGGCTTTCCCTCTTTGGCTCCGCCGTGCTGGCGGTTTCGGACCGGAGAGCAACGTTGACACTCTGGTGGAGTTCGAGCCTGGCGCACGTGTGGGGTTTTTGCAGCTGCGCCGCATGCAGCGTGAGCTTGCGGAGATTTTCCGCCGCCCTGTGGACCCCGTGCCGCGCCCGGGTTTGAGGCCTGCAATCCGCGAGGAGGTCCTGAAAGAAGAGGTCGTCCTCTATGCGTCCTGGGCGGCCCTCCTTGCAGGATACTCGACGCCTGCGATGCCGTTGAGCGGTTCCTCCGGCGGACGGGCGAGGCCGCTTTCATGCAGGATGAGCTCGTCCAGAGCGCCGTTTCGCAAGAGCTCACCGTCGTCGGCGAGGCGGCGGCGCGCCTGCCCCGAAGCTTCACCGAACGGCACCCGGAAATCGAATGGGCGGACACCGTCGCTTTCCGCAACATCGCCGTCCACGAGTACTTTGCCGTGGACTGGAAGATCGTCTGGGTTACGGCCACCAAGGATGTTCCCCTGCTGCGCGAAGAGATCAAAGCCCTGCTCGACCGGCTTGAGGAGGGCAGTCCGTCATGACTCCGGACCCCCCGAGGGCCGCAGAGTGGCCGAACCCGGACCCCTGCCCGGAGAGTGGCGGGTAGTGAGGCTGGAGGGGGCAGTACAGTTGGCGAAGGGTTCAAGACCTCCTCAGCCACTGAGAACTTACAGGCCGGGTTCTCCACCGTACCTAACACCCCGGACCTGTCCCCAAAGACGAATTCGATGCCAGAGGTTGTGCCCCTCTGTTACCCCGGGGTTTCAGGACCCTCCTTGTCCTCTTTCTTTTTGAAAACACCGGGGGAGCATTCCCGGCGAATGGGTGCGTCCGGAACACAGAGCTTCCCTGGAGCTGTTTGACAGGACCTGATTTTTCTGGTAGCGTTTTCACGTAACCCGGTTCCCCTTCTTGCCCACTCTCTTCCTTCGCAGGAGGTAGCGGAAGACGGCAGGAGGGCGTGTGGTGGATACAAACCCGCTGAAGGAGCCTTTTTGGGGAGGGGAAATCTCCGTGAAGTTTGATCGAAAAACCACAGTGGGGATTCTCTTGTGCGTTGCCTTCCTTGTGTTCCTTCCGACAGCGGTTCACTCCTACAGTAACGATAATCGGGAGCGGACTATGTCTGGGGGACCCCACAGGGTTATCAACGCCTTTGCGGTCCAGGCATTTGTGGCGGAGTCTCTGGGCGATCCGGTTTTGACACAATACGACTTTTGGGGTGGAGAAAGCCTCACCGGGACAACAGTGGTGCAGCCGGGCAACTGGGAGGAGGATGTTCAGGAAGGGATAGGGGAAGGCAAGTGGTACCAGTGGGTGATAGAGGGTGGCTATACAGCCGATGAGCCGGAACGATACATGTCTCTCCGCCACTTTTACGACCCCCTGGGGGCGAACCAGGGGGCGACGTACCTCACCGATCACGTCGAGGAATGGTTAACCTCCTTCGTCATGGGGCCAAACCCCAAAATGGATGCAAAATGGTGGGGAGCCCTGCACTCTCCTTACTCTCTGGCAAAGGGAGTAGAGTTCATGGAGAGGGCTTTTTCGGCCTCCCGCTCTCAGGAAAAGGAGAGACTCTTTGCGGCCGCCTGGCGATCGCTGGGAGAGACCATGCACCTTCTGGCCGACATGACGGTTCCGGCCCACGTCCGGAATGACTCCCACCCGGGGGTGGCGTGGACGGAGTACATCACGGACAAGTACCGCGCCGACCCCTACGAGGAGGATGTCGATGAGGAGGTGGCCAAGGACTCCATGGCCGAAGGCCGGGTTGATCCGGATGTACTCCGGGAGATCCAGTCGATCCCCGAGACACAACAGGGTCTTTTGAAGGTGCTGCAGCTCTTCGACCTTGTGGCAGCGTACACGAACAGGAACTACTTTTCCCTGGATACTGTAGCCGGCACCGAAAGGATATCGGGCCGGAGATTCACCAATGCCAACGGCATGCCCGAATACCCCTCTCCACGTCTTGAGGACCTTGAAGTCGATAGAGAGCAGGGCTACTACTATCGGGAGGATTTCCTGGGGAGGGTACGCCTGGTCCGGGCTGTTCGTGATGGTCTTTTGCAGAAGCTTGCCGAGTTAGGCGGGGTGTCACTCTCCCCTCGTCTTGAGATCGACCGGAACTGCTCTTTTGATCAGGCAAAACGTCTGGTTCCCGCAGCCGTAGCTGCTGGCCAAAAGCTCCTTGGGTGGTTCATGCCCAGAGTGGAGGTTACCCTTGATGCTTTCGTCGTTGAGGAAAAGGAGGGGGAGAATGTCGGCCTCCTGAAAGGGCGAGTAGTCCACACTCCTTCTGGGGTCTACGATGACCCTCTTTCCTTCACCCTCCCTGAGGATGGAAACGTCACCGTGGTGGTGAACGGGGAATCCATAGAACCCCCCAGGGGGGCGGTCTCCATAGAGGAAGGAGTCATCGAGGGGAGAATCCCCTTAGCCTCCAGGAGTCCGGTGAAAGAGATAGGCCTGGTTCTTGATATCGGCGGAATTCGGGTCTCTTCATCGGCTTTCACCGTGCCTTTCCTTGAGCTCCATCCGGAGAACCTGAGCGGCCTGGCAGGAGAGAAATACGGGTTCTACGTGGTGGCTGAGAATTGCCCAGCTCAGGCGGTGTACCTCTGGGATTTCGGTGATGGGAGCGTTACCGAAACCGGGGGGACCTCTCTTTCCCATGTGTATGCGAAAGAGGGAGAGTACCACCTCCGGGTTACGATGCAGGACCCCGGCACAAAGAGCATCCTCGCCATTGCCCAGGGAAAGGCCTACATCCTGCCTGCTCAGGCTGAGACCACCCCAAAAGAGGGGCCCCTGACTCCAGACCTCTCGCCGCCGGTTGAGGATGAGAAGGCTCACCGGCAGAGAATCCTTGCGGAGTACCGTTTGTTGTACCCCGAGTTCCTGCCCTGGTTTTACAACTATAGAGGGCGGATCGAGCTCATTGCCAATGCCGAGGAGGTCGGCCCAGACCTCTACCGGGTGGCCTACAAGCTCTGGCAGGTCGTCGAGGAGGGCCCAAGAAAGGGCGAAGAATACGTGGCGGCGTATCTCGATTTGAACTGTACCCTGGAACAGCTTGAAGCCGATTTGGCACTCATGAAAAAGAAGCTGGGGAAAGAGTGAGACCCTGACTTTCAGGGAGAGACCTGTATCCTGACTCCGGTGTCGGAAACCTCAAAAGAAGAAAGGCCCTGCACCTACATGAAGAGGAGCACAAAGGGAACAAAGATGCTTCAGGCATATTCTTGGAGGTCCTCACCTTTTGAGTTTCCCCACAAGGAGTGCCATCGGAAAGCTCGTGAGAATCCATGGACTCTCGAAGGAGGGAGGACTTCTGAGTCCTCGACTGTGCTTTACCCCACCCTGTGGCCGTCACCTGCAAAAGATTGCATAGCCCGGAAGGCAGATCCAGAAGACCCACAAAGATCCGAAAGCCTTGCTGGACCCCGGAGCTTGTGGAGGGAATCCAGAAACTCCGGGAGGAATTCCCACTTCTTCGAAGGCAAA
>JAPWUU010000112.1 GCA_028275365.1 Candidatus Caldatribacterium sp. | reverse complement strand
TGGCCATGATTCTTCAGAAAGACGTGGTGGGGAAGAATTTTTTCCGGGTCACTTATATGCTCCCTATGCTCCTTTCCCCTGTGGCGATTTCCTATGTCTGGAAAATGATCCTTGATTACAACCGGGGGCCACTGAACTACTTCTTGGGCTGGTTTGGCATTGCGCCGGTGGAGTGGCTGGGCAAGGGGGGAACCGCTCTGCTTTCCCTAATTCTCGTTGACGTCTGGCAGTGGACGCCCTTCATGATTTTCACTATTCTTGCCGCCTTCGAATCGATTTCTGAGGAACTGTATGAAGCAGCTCTTGTGGATGGGGCATCCCATGCCCACGTCTTCTTCCACATCACGCTTCCTGTGGCCTTTCCAGTGATTATCACCGTAGTGCTTCTCCGGGTTATCGATGCCTTCAAGGTATTCGATACCGTTTACGTCCTCACGGGAGGGGGGCCGGGAACCGCAACGGAGACTCTGAACTTCTACATTTACCTCAAGGGATTTCGGTCCTTCAACCTGGGGTATGGAACGGCCATGTCCTGGGTACAGCTTGTCATTATCAGTATCATGTTCACGTATCTCACCAGATTCCTGCATCGGATAGGAGCGTTGAGGTAAATGCCGGGAACGTATTTCAAGGTCCGGAGTGGCTGGCAGAAGGCTGGTATCTACGTGGTGTTGCTTTTCTGGCTTGTCTTCACCCTTTTCCCCATCTACTACAATGTGGTGACCTCCAAAGAACACGAGACCGTGTACGCTCCGCGGCCGAAGTTTTTCCCCTTCATCGACTTCCGACCCAGTCTCCTTGGGTGGATTCACCTTCTGGGAAGGACGGCTCCCGGAGAGCCGGAGTACCAGGTCATGAAGATTCTCGGGGCCCGGGGTGTATACCTCAGAAACAGTGCCGTTGTGGCGTTTTTGAGTTCACTCATCACCGTGATTCTGGGTGTCATGGCCGGATATGCCCTGACCCGTTTCGTCTACCGCCGCTGGAGGAATGAGAGCATCGCCTTTTTCATTCTATCGCAGCGGATGTTTCCACCGGTTGCTCTGGCTATGCCCTTCTTCGTCCTCTTCAACACCCTGGGGCTTCTGGACAACGTTGCAAGTCTTGTTATTGTCTACAGCGTCATGAACCTGCCTCTTGTGACCTGGATTGTGAAGGAGTTCTTTTCTGACCTTCCCAGGGAACTCGAGGAAGCGGCAATGGTTGACGGGTGTTCCCGCTGGAGGGCGCTCTTTTCAGTGGTCATCCCCCTTGCTGTCCCGGGTATTGCGGTATCCTTTCTTTTCTCCTTTATTTTCGCCTGGAACGAGTTCCTCGTGGCGCTGACCTTAACGTTTGAGAATGCCAAAACTCTTCCCCTCCAGATGGCCGGGCTTACGACACTTCGGGGCCCTCAGTACTGGGACATTGCGGCGAGCTCCCTGGTCATCATCATCCCCCCTCTTCTTGTGACTATCTTTGCCAACCGGTACATTATTCGCGGGCTGTCCCTTGGCGCAGTAAAGGAGTGAGTGCGATGGAGAAAGCAGAGCAAAAGATTCAGCGGGTTTGGACTGCCCTGAAAGAACGGAGAGAACCAGACCGGGTTCCCCTCACGGACTTCTACTGGAGCGGATTTCTCAAGCGGTGGCGAGAGGCTTTCAATTTCCCAGAGGATACAGATATCTACGAGTACTACGACCTCGATGTGAAGGTCATTTCGCCGAACATGGATCCGAAGATTGAAAGCTGTATCATCCTTGAGCGAACGGAAGACTATGTGGTCTTCCGGAGCGGCTTTGGGTGCACGGTGAAGAAAGTCTTTTCGGCCCCCATGCCGATGTTCCTCGATTTCTCGGTCAAGAGCGCCGACGATTTCGCCTCATTCACCTTCGATGACCCCCGGGACGATCGGCGGTACTTTGGGAAACGCTGCGACATCATCAACTGTGGGGATAGTTTCGGGGAGTTACCGAGTTTCGTTGAGGACGTTGAACGTAACAAGGATACATTCTGCCTTTTCGGTTCCATCTGCGAGCCCTATGAGACGATGTGGCGCATTCGGGGGACAGAGGGGCTCCTTGTGGACCTTGTGCTTGAGAAAGACAAGGTGAAGGCCTTTGCCGAGCGGGTTACGGATTTCATGCTTGGGATTGCGGAGCGAGAAATCGAGCTCGCTCCCCTTACCGGGATGGTCATCTGGGGAGACGTGGCGTATGATAAGGGAATGTTTTTCTCTCCCAAGCTCTGGAGGGAGGTCTTCTTCCCCTGTGTGAAGAGACTGTGCGATTTCCTCCATCGCCATGGGCTCATCGTCGTGTACCACGGTTGCGGACGGAGCCTTGATATCTTCCCCGATCTCATTGAGGCGGGAATTGACGTGTACAATCCTCTGGAGGCCAAGGCAGGAATGGACCCCGTGGAGCTGAAGAAGCAATATGGAGACCGGGTGTCGTTCTTCGGTGGTCTTGACAGCCGAATTCTCGGATACGGGACCTGGGAGGACATAGAAAAGGAGGCGCTCTACAAGCTCCGGGCGGCAGTGGGGGGAGGGTACATGCCCGCCTCAGACCATTCAGTGGCGAGTAACGTCGACCCCCTGCTTTATGACCGGCTCATTCGCCTTTTGAAGGAACAGGGGACCTATCCTCTGCGGCTTTCGTGAAAGTGCGATGACAACCATCTACGACGTTGCGAAGAGAGCTGGGGTTTCTCCTGCTACGGTTTCCCGGGCTTTAAGTGGTGCCAGAGGTGTGAGTGAAGCCACGCGGCAGAGAGTCCTGGCCGTTGCTCAGGAACTTCAGTACTCGCCGAATTACATCGCCCGGAGCCTCAAGAAGCGGCAGACGAACACCATTGCCCTCATCATTTCCGACATCACCAACCCCTTCTTCACCACCCTGGCCCGGGGGGTTGAGGACAGGGCTTCAGCATATGGTTTTAACACCATTTTCTGCAACACCGATGAGGACCCCGAGACCGAGAGGGCCTATGTTGAGCTTGTGCTCCGGCGCCAGGTTGACGGCCTTCTCATTTCAAGCTGCAGTGACGGGCGCTCTCTTTCGTTCCTTTCCAAGAGAAGCGTTCCTGTGGTCCTGGTGGACCGAAAGGTGAAGGACTCCTCCTGGGACTGTGTCGTTGGCGACAGCGAGTACGGGGCATATGCCTTAACGAAGCACCTTATTGAGGTTCACGGAAAGCGAAAGATTGCCATCATCTCTGGTCCTCTGGTGCTTTCAACGAGCAGGGAACGGGTTGAGGGGTACACAAGGGCGCTGAAAGAGGCTGGGGTGACTCCCCGGGAAGAGTGGATTGTCATCGGGACCTATAAGGAGGATTTTGGTTACCAGGCCACCCGGAGGCTTCTTGAGCGTGGCTCTTCTATTGAGGCGATTTTCGCCGGGAATAACGTCATTGCCGTGGGGGCCATCCGGGCAGCCCGCGAACTCGGGATTCGGGTTCCTGAAGACCTGGCGCTTGTGACGTTCGACGACTTTGACCTTGCCTCCGCGCTCTTCCCCTTTCTGACGGCCGCGAAGCAGCCTGCGTATACCATGGGGACGCTTGCGGTTGAAATGCTCCTTGAACGCATTCGAGGGGAGAAGATTCGAGAACGCCGGGAAGTGGTGTTGCGCCCGGAAATTATCATCCGGAGATCCTGTGGATGCCATGCTGATTCCTGAAGGGAGGGTGTTCCGTGCGTCGCTTCGGGATGATTATCAGACTCAAGC
>JAPWUU010000111.1 GCA_028275365.1 Candidatus Caldatribacterium sp. | reverse complement strand
GTGGCACTTCTTGAGGTGCTCATGAACCAGAAAGGTAGCGGGTGACCTCTGGAGCGAAGTCCCAGGGAATGAGGTACGTATCGACGAAGTGCAGGTTCTTTAACCCAGTGCGCTGCACCACTGTTTCTACGGTCAGTGTACCCTCGGTTTCGCCGGTTTTTGCAAGCTTCAGGAGTTTCTGTGTGATGGTTGTGGTGACAGAGTTTTCCAGCTCCCCCCAGATTTCGCACACGAGTTCCTGTTCCCTGGGGTACACGAGAATCACCACATCCTGAGAGGGGAAGCGGAAACGGAGGTCCTTACTCCCGTAGCTTACCGCAGCATCGAGACCTGGGGGAACGTAGGCAGTGATTGGAGCATACCCGGAGTGAGGATGGCGTTCCAGGATTTCTGCTTCAGTTCTGAGGAGGGCGTTGTAGAGTGTTGAGGCCACCTGACACACTCCCCCTCCATATCCTGGAACGAGACGGCCATTGGTGAGGATTCGGGTCTTCCGGTATCCATCTTCTTTCTCCGCCCGACCGACCACAGCATTAAAGGAGAAGACTTCCCCTTTCTTCAGGAAGTATCCGGAGATAGAGGCAGCGGCTTTTTCGATGTTGAAGATGACATCCTCTTCCCGGTCTTTGAGGGACGTTGCGAAGGAGGCAAGAAGTGTCGTAATCCCCCGGCTTTTGAGGACCTCCGGCGTATCCACTCTGGGAGGAAGGATGTCGAAGGTTTCAAGGATAACGGTGTCATTCCAGTCCTCAAGGGATTGCTTCAGAGCGTGCAGGGACTTCTCAACGTTCAGTCTTCGTCCTGCTTGGGCCTGTTGTACTCGATCACCTTCCCAGGAAGCGTCTTGTGGCGGAAGGAACGTTTTTGCTGCAATCGACTCAAGAAGGGCTTTGACTTTCTCCTCATCCCACTTGACAAGGAGCGGGACACGTTCACCCCGAGCGGCTTTCTTTTTCATGGCTTTGAGGTTCCAGCGAATGCTGAGGGTGTCTTTGGAGACCTCAAAGGCTTTGCCGGCGACCACAAGGCGAAGGGGGGTTTTCCTCCAGCGGGCTTCAAGGGTCTCAAGAAAAGGTACAATATCCCTTCTTGCCAGTGTAACCCTCTCTTCTTTGAGGGTGCAGGAGACTGTTCCCCGGCTACTCACAAGGAGATATACCAGAAAAAGGACAAAAGCCCCAACCCCGGGGATGATGCCCTTTCTCACTCCGCCTCCCCCTTAGAGTCTGCAGCCGGGGGAGTTCCCGAAGGAACCGGAGTTTCCGAAGGAGCTGGGGTTTCTGGGGAAGTTGTTCTTGCAAGCGCTTCGGAGATGGTGATGGTGCTCTTTTTCCTGAGTTCTGCGAGGAGGTGCTCTGTTCTAACCCGTTTCTGCTCCTCAAGGAGGTACTGGCGAATGTTCTCCTTGACATCCTCGAAGGCCTTGACCTCCCGAGGTTTCCACTCCAGTACCCGGTAGATCACATAGGTATCCCCCACCTTGAGGGGAGGGGTCACGTTGCGGGGGTCATCCTTGACTTTCTCCAGGGCTTCCCGAACTTCCTGGGAGAGCCCGACCTCCGAAACCCAGCCTATATCTCCACCTTTTTTCGCAGCTTCGTCAAGGGAGACTTCCTGGGCAACTTTGGCGAACTCTTCCCCCAGGTACAGGCGGCGCAGCGCTTTTTCCGCATCCTCTCTGGAGAGAAAGGTCATCCTCAGAAGGTGGTACTGGGCCGGAGTGGTGAAGAGGTCCTGGTGTTCCTCATAGTACTTCTGTACCTCTTCATCGGGAACGGGGAGGTCAGCAACAAGACTCTCCGTGAGTTTCTGGATCATGAGTTCCCGACGAAGGGATTCGCGAAGTGCTGAAAGCGTAAGCCCCTGGTACTCGAGGTACCGACGGAATTCGCTCTCTGAGGGGAACTGTGCCCGGATTTTCTCGAGCTCAGTTTCTATCTCCTTTGAAGAAACCCGTATTTTCCTTGCCCGGGCTTCCTGGTACAGGAGCTCGTTGTTGATGAGGTTTTCAAGGACCAGGCGTCGGAGGAGATCAAAGGTCTTTTCGTCCCAGGAGCTCAGGGTCTTTGAATCATACTGGCTCAGGAAGTTCCGGAAAGCCTGGTCGAGGGTGGAGAAACTGATAGCCGTGTGGTTTACCGTTGCAGCCACAGCCTGTCCGGCACGACCGGAACGGCGGTACGATCCGTAGCCGTAGTAGATAGTGACAGCAAAAGCGATGACGACGATGATAAGAATGATGTCCAGGTTTTTGCGCAGTGCTCTCATCATCTTGTGTCCACCTCGTGCGTCCGTTTTTGAAGTTTCTCTTGCTACAATACTACTTCAGCGATGTATCCTTGTCAATTTTGGGGAGTTTCGGTAGAGTATTAGAAACACCAAAGGTGCTCAATGGGGGTTGTGACGCCATGGAAATGGATATACGCAAAATCCAGGAGATCCTCCCCCACCGCTTCCCCTTCCTCCTTGTGGATCGAATCGTTGCCCTGGAGGAAGGAAAAGTTGTGGGTATAAAGAACGTTACGATGAACGAGTGGTTCTTCCAGGGACACTTTCCCGGAAGGCCCATCATGCCTGGTGTCCTCATTCTTGAGAGCATGGCACAAGTCGGAGCCACCATGATGATGTACATGGAGGAATTCCGGGGGTGCATTCCGTATTTTGCTTCCCTTGACAACGTCCGCTTCCGGCGTCCCGTTGTCCCCGGGGACCAGCTGGTCATGGAGGTCACACTCCTCAGGATGAAAGGCCGGGTGGGTAAGCTCAAGGGTGTGGCGAGGGTAAAAGACCAGGTTGTGGCTGAAGCAGAACTGGGCTTCTCTCTGGTACGGGAAGAGGCGGGGAAGGAAGTGTCTTGAGGATGCAGTGGGTTCGTGTTCTGGGAACGGGTTCCAGCGTTCCGGAAAAAGTACTCACCAACTTCGACCTGGAACGCATGGTGGACACGAGTGACGAGTGGATCACCACACGGACGGGGATTAAGGAGCGGCGAATTGCGGCGCCCTCTGAAACGACCTCGAAGCTGGCCCTCGAAGCGGCGCAGAAAGCCCTGGAGGCTGCTCAGGTTGCTCCTGAAGAAATCGACTGCATCATCGTGGGAACGGTTACCCCAGATATGCTCTTTCCTTCCACGGCGTGCCTCCTGCAGCATGCCCTGGGAGCGAAAAGGGCCTTTGCTTTCGACCTGGAGGCAGGGTGTACGGGATTCGTCTATGCCCTCGCCGTGGCCGAGAAGTACCTCCTCGCTGAGGGAAGGGGAAAGGCCCTGGTTGTGGGAGCCGAAACCCTCTCAAAGATTGTGGACTGGCAGGACCGGGCTACGTGTGTCCTTTTTGGTGATGGAGCGGGAGCGGCTGTGGTGGGTCTGGGGGACCGGCCAGGAATTCTAGCAACGTATCTTGGGGCTGATGGGGGTGGGGCGCATCTTTTGGAGCTTCCTGCTGGTTGTTCGCGAATGCCTGCGTCATTTGAAACCGTAGAGAAACGGCTTCATTACATCAAAATGAACGGGAATGAGGTGTTTAAGTTCGCGGTGCGTATAGTGGAGGAGGCTTCTCTTGAGGTTCTGAAAAAGGCTCAGAAAACTGTTGACGATGTGAAGCTCTTCATACCTCACCAGGCAAACATCCGCATCATCCAGTCGGCGGCCAAACGGCTTGGGATACCGGAAGAAAAGGTTTTTGTCAACGTGGAGAAATATGGAAACACCTCTTCAGCCTCCATCCCTATTGCCCTCGACGAGGC
>JAPWUU010000027.1 GCA_028275365.1 Candidatus Caldatribacterium sp. | reverse complement strand
AGCAGGTAGCCATGGAACGCCGGACAGCACTTCGGCTCTCGTTCATCGTTGGAGTGGCGTTCTTTTTCCTGGCCGTGTCCATGCTCATCACCGGAGCAGTGCTCCCCAAATGGATTGCCGTTTTCCATCTTCCCGCATCAAGAGCGGGTCGTCTCTTTGCTCTGTACTACCTCCCCTATGTGGTGACGACGTTTGTGAGTGGCGCGCTCTGCGACCTTTTCGGGAAAAAGCCCGTGCTTGTGGCAAGCCAGGCGTTTCTTGCCTTGGGGTTTTTCGTGGTGAGCCTTGCAGACCAGTTCACCACCATTGAGTGGGGGATATTCCTCGCCGGTATTGGTGGGGGGTTCTGTGAGGCTCCTCTTACCGGGCTTCTCTCCCAGGTCTTCCCCGGGCGGGAAGGGTATGCTCTGAATCTCAGCCAGATTTCCTTTGGCCTTGGAGCTGCCTCTGGGCCGTACCTCGCGGGGCTTCTCCTTGAGCGGGAGCTGAGCTGGAGGGTGCTCTATTTCGTCCCGGGGACGTTCTCAGTGCTCCTTTTTGCCCTCCTTTTGCGGGAACAGGAGCTCTTTGCCGGGGGAAACAACGAGGGCTTTTCCCTGAAGCGTCTTCGGGTTTTCAGGGAATGGAGGGCCATGCTTTTTGCCAGCTTCCTGGCCATCTTCCTGTACGTCGGGGCAGAAATCGGTACCTCGGCCTGGGTGAGCACCTATTTTGTTCGGGAACTCCAGAGGGGCTTTTCCCTTGCGGGAGCGGCCATGGGGATATTTTGGGGGATGATCACCGTGGGAAGGCTTGTCTTTGGCCTTCTGGCCCGAAAGACAAGTTACCTCGTGTTGCTCCGCTTTTTGATTCTCCTGAGCTTTTTCGCCCTTCTCCTCTTCAACCTCACCCGGAACGTTTCCATTGCCCTTCTTGCCCTTTTTGCTCTTGGACTCGGGTTCTCTGCAGTGTGGCCGCTCATTGTGGCCTGGGTGGCGCAACACATCAACACCTTTCAGGCCACGGCCATTGGGCTTACGGTTGCTGCAGGGGGACTTGGAGCACTCTTTTTCCCCTGGTCCATGGGGATTCTTGCGGACCGTGTTGGCCTTCGTTTCGTTTTTCTGGTGGCTCTGGTGCTCGTTGCCGGGCTTTTCGGTGTAACCCAGAGCCGTTTCTTCAGGGAGGGAAAGGCATAGTGGCGCTCCTTGGGATTGACGTGGGGACAAGCGGATGCAAGGTTGTGGCTTTTCGGGAAAACGGTGAAGTCCTGGGCTTTTCGGGGAAGGAGTACCCTTTCATCACACCCCGGCCTGGATGGCTGGAGATTGACCCCGAAAAGGTCTGGGAGGCGGTGTGTGCTGCTTTAGGTGAGGTGGGCCAATCCCTCCAGGAACCTCTTAGCGCTCTGGCGGTCACCTCCCACGGGGAAACCCTCATCCCTCTGGGACGGGATGGACGGCCTCTGACCTTCGCCATTGCCAATTTCGATGTCCGGGCTAACAGGTATGTAGCGTTCTTTCGGGAACGCTTCGACCCTTTCCATCTTTTCTCAGTGACCGGAATGCCCCTTCATGGGATGTACACGGTGAACAAGATTCTCTGGCTTCGGGACCATGAGCC
This sequence comes from Candidatus Caldatribacterium sp., assembly GCA_028275365.1. Classification (GTDB taxonomy): domain Bacteria; phylum Atribacterota; class Atribacteria; order Atribacterales; family Caldatribacteriaceae; genus Caldatribacterium. Next base: position 14,044 of record JAPWUU010000027.1, on the reverse strand, counting down.
GGAAATCTTTGAACGCACCTGGAAGTTCTCGTGCGTCGAGGACTTTATCATCTTCCGTCTCACGGGGGAAGAGCCGGCGATGGACTATTCCTTAGCCTCCCGGACCATGATGTTTGACGTGCGGAAAAAGACCTGGGCCCGGGAAATCCTTGAAGCAGTGGGGATTTCTGAAGAACGGCTCCCCAGGGTTCTCCCCTCGGGAACCCCTGTCGGCTCCCTGCGGGAAGATCTCGCGAGGGACTTTGGCCTCCGGGGAAAAATCCTTGTGGCCACTGGAGGCCACGACCAGCCCTGTGGGGTTCTGGGGTGTGGGGTGTGCTCACCTGGGGAGGCCATGTACGGCATTGGGACTTCAGAGTGCGTGGCCCTCAACATTGGCCCTCAGCCTTTCCTCACGAAGGAGATGATGGAGAACGGGTTCTGCTGCTATCCCCACGTCGCAGAAAGGGACTACATCACCCTGGCGTACATCGCCTCGGGAGGGTCTCTCGTGCGGTGGTTCCGTGACGCCATAGCTCTTGACAAGAAACAGGAAGCCCAGGAGCTTGGGAAGGACCCCTATCGGGTGCTCTTTGAGCACCTTCCAGAGGGTCCGGTGCCGCTTTTTGTGCTCCCTCATTTTGCCGGCTCAGGAACTCCCTACCTTGACGAGCACTCCCGGGGAGCCATTGTGGGGTTGACTCTCGCGGCCTCCCGCTGGGAAATCTTTCGAGCCATCCTTGAGAGCCTCACCTACGAGATGAAGGTGAACCTGGATCTTTTCGAGGCTTTTGGGTTGCCCATCGTGGACCTGCGGGTGGTTGGTGGAGGTGCTCGTTCTCTCGAGTGGCTCAGGATAAAGGCGGATATTTTGGGGAAAACGCTGCTCCTTCCGGAAACGGAGGAAGCCGTGGCGCTGGGAACAGCAATCCTTGCGGGAAAGGCGGCGGGGGTTTTTGCGCACACTCAGGAGGGCATCGCGGCGATGGTGCGTTTCCGGGAGAGGATCGAACCTTCTTTGAGTCGGCACGAAGTCTACAAGCGGTACTACAGTGTATACCAAAAAGTGTACAATGGTCTCAAAGAGGTGCATGAACTCTTGAGTATGCTCCAGGGAGAGGAGGAGGACCATGAAGAGTAAAGGTTTCGCCACAGGAGTCTGGGTTTTTGGAGCGTGTCCGGATCGGTTCTGTCCGCGAGGGTACAAAGAGGGCGTTCCCCTTGAAAAGGCCCTTGATGCCGTTGCTTCTGTTCCAGACCTCAAAGGGGTGATGATGCACTACCCAAGTCCCATCAACGAGGACACGGCAGAAAAGGTGAAAAGGGAACTCGATGCTCGGGGGCTTTCCCTGGCATCCTGTGAGGTTGACCTCTTTGGTGATCCGGTGTTTGCTCTGGGGAGCCTGATGTCAGAGAGAGAGGGTGTACGCCGGAGGGCCATTGAGCTTGCCAAGAGGGCCATGGATATGGCCGAGTACTTCGGGGCGGGGGTGATGAACCTCTGGCCGGGGCAGGATGGCTTTGACTACCCCTTCCAGATTGACTACCGGGCACAGTGGGACCTCCTCATCGAAGCCCTTCGGGAGATTGCCAGCCACAATCCCCGCGTGAAGCTGAGCTTAGAGTACAAGCTCCGGGAACCCCGGACTCATTCGACCATTTCGAACGCCGGTGTGGCGCTTTTCTTAGCCCGGGAGGTGAACCTCCCGAACATCGGGGTGACCATTGACCTTGGGCACTCCTATAACTGCAAAGAGTCTCCGGGGAATGTTGTGGCGTTGCTCGACCGCTTCGGGAAGCTCTTTGCCCTGCACCTTAACGACAACTTCCGGGACTGGGACGACGACCTGGCGGTGGGAACGGTGCATTTCTTCGAAAACCTTGAATTCCTTTACTACCTCTACCATTCGAATTACGAAGGCTGGCTCGGCCTTGATATCTTCCCTTACCGGGAGGATGGGAAAACAGCGTGCCAGGTGAGCATTGAGAACATCAAAATGATGCTTTCGGTGGTAGAGAAAATCGATGTGGCTACTCTTCGGACCTACCAGAAGGAGGCCGATGCCTTAGGGGCTTTCCGGTACATCCGGAGTTTACTCTGAAGGAGTGACGCCCGTGAGTTACCTTGGGATTGACGTGGGCACCACGGGGTGCAAGGTTATCGCCTTTGATGAAGAGGGCAATATCAGGGCTTGGGCCTATGAGGAGTACCCGCTCTACCATCCCCGGAATGGATGGAGTGAGCTTGATGCTGAAGAGGTCTTTGAGAAGATCGTGCGCTGCCTCCGAAGAGTCGCTGAGGGCATCCGTCACGACCCTCCCGCAAGCATCGGCATCTCCTCTCAGGGGGAGGCGGTGGTTCCGGTTGACGCCGAAGGTCGGCCTCTTGCCCGAAGCATTGTGACCTTCGATACACGAGGGGATGAATTTGTGCCCCTTTTCCGGGAACATTTCGGGGATGAGCGGTTTTTCGCCATCACCGGGATGCCTCTCTCGGGCATTGGGACGGTGAACAAAATCCTCTGGTGGAAGAAGTACGCCCCCGAGGTCTTCAAGAATGCCCGGTATTTCCTGTGCTTTGAGGATTTCCTCATTTTTCGCTTTGGGCTCCCTCCGGCCATAAGTTTCCCCCTTGCTTCCCGGACGATGATGTTCCATGTGGAGCGGGGGGAATGGTCTTCGGAAATCCTCGACCTTGCGGGAATTCCTCCTGAGCGTCTGGCTCAACCTTACCCTTCGGGAACCCCCCTTGGGGAAGTCCCGGAGAAATTCGCTGCAGCATTCGGGTGGGGGAAGGGGATTGTGGTGGCCGCAGGAGGCCATGACCAGCCCTGTGGGGCTCTGGGGGCAGGTGTCATCCGGCCGGGACTGGCTATGGACGCCACGGGAACGGTGGAATGCATTGCTCCGGCGATGTCTCGTTTTGTCGGGGGAGAGGCCATGTGGCGGAACAACCTCTGCTGTTACCACCATGCCTTCCCAGGCCTTTACACGACTTTGGTGTACAATTTCACCGGAGGGGTGCTTTTGCGCTGGTTCCGGGACCAGTTCGGGGAAAAGGAGAGGGACATCGCCGCCTCGATGGGGAAGGACCCCTATGAGGTGCTCCTGGAAGGACTTCCCGAAAACCCTACGAGTCTCTTCGTTCTGCCCCACTTCACCATGACGGGAACGCCGTACTTTGACGCCCACTCGACGGGAGTGGTGGTGGGACTCACCCTCAACACCACGAAGAAGGAGTTCATCAAGGCCCTCCTTGAGGGCGTGAGTTACGAGATGAAACTGAATCTCGAGCTTCTTCGGAATGCCGGGATTCCCGTGGAACGGCTCCGGGCGATTGGTGGAGGGGCAAAGAGCCCGGTGTGGCTCAGGATCAAGGCCGACATTTACGGGATGCCGGTTGAGACCCTTTCGGTTTCCGAAGCGGCCTGCTTCGGGGCTGCGCTCCTTGGGCGGAAGGCAAAAGAGGATATCAAAGACTTCGGGGCCCTGGTGGACGACCTCGTCCGGGTTCGGGAGGTGTACGAACCGGATCCGGAGAGGGCGAAAATCTACGGGGAGCGCTTTGCCGTGTACCGGCGCCTGTATCCTGCGCTGAAAACCGTTATCCTTCAGGGGGGCGAAATGCCATGAAAGCCGCGGTCTTTCTCGGTCCAGGGAACATTGAAGTTCGGGAAGTGCCTGAACCCGAGGCTGGTCCAGGAGAAGTGGTCATCCGGGTTGGAGCCTGCGCCATCTGCGGGACCGATGTTCGCATTTTCCAGTTCGGCCACCACCACGTGAAGCCACCGCAGATCACGGGGCACGAGATTGCAGGGGAGATTGTGGCCGTGGGCGAGGGCGTTGAAGGGTACCGGGTAGGGGATAAAGTTGCGGTCGTTACGGTGATTTCCTGCGGGCGGTGCCGGTACTGCCGCCGGGGCCTGCAGAACCTCTGCCCGGAACAGAAGTACATCGGGTACCATTACCCTGGGGGATTTGCAGAGTTCATGAAAATGCCCCGGGAAGGTGTCCTGCGGGGGAATCTCCTGGTCCTCCCGGAGGATATGGACCTCCTTGAGGCCAGCCTCATTGAGCCCCTTTCCTGCGTCATCAACGGTCAGTCGTATCTCCATATCGGCCTTGGGGAGACCGTGCTCGTCATCGGTGCGGGTCCCATCGGGTGCATGCATGTTGCCATGGCGAAGAACCACGGTGCAGGGAGGATTATCCTTGCCGATATTTCCGATGAGCGGCTGGAGCTTGCACAGAGAATCGGCGCCGATGTCTACATCAACCCGCAGAAGGAGAACCTGAAGGAACGGGTGTTTGAACTCACCGGTGGATTAGGAGCCGACGTGGTCATCGTGGCAGCCTCATCAGGAAGCGCCCAGGAGGAAGCCTTGGAACTCGTTGCTCCTCAGGGGAGGATCAGCCTCTTTGGTGGGCTACCGAAGGAGAAACCCACCATCACCTTCAACAGCAACATCGTCCACTACAAGGAAATCGGGGTTTTCGGCGTCTTCGCTTCTCACGCCTCCCAGTATGAGGAGGCAGCGCGGCTCATCTATGCCAGGAGGGTCCCGGCACGGGACCTCATCACCCATGTGCTGCCCCTTGAGGACATCGTGAGGGGCATTGAACTTGTGAAAAGCGGGAAGGCCTTGAAGGCCGTGATTTCCTTTGCGAGGTGAGGAGTGTGCATCCGCAGCCGTTGCAGGATAAAATCGCCATTGTGACCGGTGCGGCGTCAGGGATAGGGAAGGGCATTGCCATACGCTTTGCCCAGGAAGGAGCCCATGTGGCGTGCTGCGACGTGAACTTCGAAGGGGCGGAGAAGACAGCTCAGGAAATCGAAGCACTGGGCCGGGAATCCATGGCGATCAAAGTGGACGTCACGAAAAGCGACGAAGTTGCCGAGATGGCCCGCCGGGTGTACGAGCGGTGGGGGAGAATCGACATCCTGGTGAATTCCGCAGGCATTATCCGGGCCCACTTCATCACCGAAGTTCCTGAAGAGGTCTGGGATGCCATCATCAGCGTGAACCTCAAGGGGACTTTCCTCTGCATCCGGGAAGTAGCCAAGTACATGGTGCAGCAGAAAAGCGGGAAAATCATCAACATCAGCTCTAAGTCGGGGAAGCGTGGCGGGCTCTGGCTTGCCGCCTATTCGGCATCGAAGTTCGGGGTGATCGGCCTCACTCAGAGTGCGGCCATGGACCTTGCCCCCTTCAAGATCAACGTGAACGCCATCTGTCCAGGGAATGTTTTCGCCACGCCCATGTGGGACCTCCTTGATAAGGAGTACGCCAAAAAGCTCGGTGTTCCTCCGGAGCAGGTGCGAAAAATCTACGTCGAGAAGGTTCCGCTTGGTCGAGAGTGCACCATTGAGGATGTGGCCAATGTCGCCGTGTTCCTGGCCTCTTCTTACTCTGACTACATGACTGGACAGGCCATCAATGTTACTGGCGGACAGGAAGTGCACTGAATGCGACGCGTTGGCCTTGTGGTGAATCCGGTGGCGGGGAAGGACATCCGCCGGCTGGTGGCGTGGGGGTCCGTTTTTGGCAATCGGGAGAAGATCACCGCCCTGATCCGTTTCCTGCAGGGGTTTGTGGGGGTCACAAGGGGGACCTTCTGTTTCGTCTACATGCCCGATCCCTATGAACTCGTGGAGGTGGCCCGGAAAGAGGTGACGTTTCCTCCAAGGATTTGCTTTGAGAAAGCCCCCACACCGGCCTTTGGAGATGCTACGGACACCCTGCGTTTCACCGAGTGGGCTGTGCAGGAAGGGAGAGTGGAAGTGCTCGTTGTGTTCGGTGGCGATGGCACGAACCGGGTGGTGGCTAAAAGAAGCGGCAGCGTTCCCCTTTTCTCCCTCTCCTGCGGGACGAACAACGTCTTTGCCGACACCCTGGAACCCACCCTGGGAGGGATGGCTCTGGGGTTTTTCCTGGAGGGAGAATTGCCCAGGGCAGAGGTCCTCTCAAGGTCCAAGGTGCTCCGCTGTTTCTCTGAAACCTGGGAGGACATCGCCCTGGTGGACGTGGTTTTCGTGGAAAAAGACGTCCTGGGGACCCGGGCGGTATGGGAACCGGAAACGGTTCGCTTCGTCGCCGTGACCCAGAGTAGCCCTGCGAACATCGGCCTCAGTGCCGTTATCGGAAGGATGGTGAGCATCTCTCCGAGAGAGCGCCGGGGGGCCTTTGCCCGGATCGGGCAAAGTGGTCAGCGAGTATCCGTTCCCCTGGCTCCCGGGCTTGTCCGGGAGGTGGGAGTGGAAGAGTTGGGTTTTCTCCTCCCTGGGGAACCGCTGAGACTCCCCCAGGGGAGAGGGGCGCTTGCCCTTGACGGGGAACGGGAGATTCTCGTGCATCCTGACGAAGAATGGTGGATTCGCCTCGAAGACCAGGGTCCAGTGAAGGCGGACCTTCGACGGATTCTTGAGCTCACACAGGGAAGGAGCGGAGAGCATGGCCAAAGAGGTCATCATGCCGAAACTCGGCCTCACGATGGAAGAGGGGGTCATCAATAAGTGGTTCGTGCGGGAAGGCGAGCGGGTGGAGAAGGGGGATCCCCTCTTTGAGGTGGCGACCGACAAGGTGAACATGGAGGTGGAGTCCCCCGCTTCAGGGGTGGTCCTCAAGATCCTCTACCCCGAAGGTGCTACTGTTCCCATCACGGAAGTCGTTGCCTACATTGGGGAAGAAGGGGAAGAGGTTCCTGTTCCCCGGAAAGAAGCGCCGGAAGAGAAACCGGAGGCCAGAGAACGAGTTGCCGAGGAAGAGATTGTGACCCAGAAGGCAGAGACGGAAGCGGCAGAGGAACGCATCAAGGCTTCGCCACTTGCCCGAAAGCTCGCTCGAGAGTACGGTATTGATCTTGCAACCATCACCGGTACGGGCCCTGGGGGACGCATCGTCAGGGAGGACGTCGAGCGCGCAAGGAAGGCCCTTGAAGAGGCGAAGAAGGAAGTTCCGGTGACAGAGAGGGTACCGGTGGCTCCGGAGGCAGAGGGCAGAGTCGTTCCCCTTTCCCGGATGCGCCGCATCATCGCCCAGCGCATGGTTGAGAGCGTGAGGATGAAGCCTCACTTTTTCGTCTTCCAGGAAATCCTTGCCGAAGAACTCGTGAAGATGCGGGAACGCCTTCTTCCTCTGGTGGAGAAGGAAACCGGTCTCCGGGTCTCGTACACCGATATCCTCGTCAAGGTTGTCGCCAAAGCCCTGGAACGCTATCCGCTGCTTTATGCTTCCTTCACGGATGAAGGGATTGTTTTCCACGAGCACGTCAACATCGGTGTTGCCGTGGCTTTAGAGGACGGGCTCATCGTCCCTGTGGTGAAGGAGGTGGAGCGGAAGAGCATTGCCCAGATCACCCGGGAGCTCCACGACCTTGTGGAACGGGCGAAAGCCGGGAAGCTCGCTCCGGAAGAGATCTCCGGGGGAACCTTCACCATCTCGAACCTGGGGATGTTTGGTATTGACGCCTTTACGGCTATCATCAATCCTCCAGAGTCGGCCATTCTGGCCTGCGGGGCCATCAAGAAAAAGCCGGTTTTTGATGGGAAGGACATCGTTCCCCTTGCGGTCATGGAGCTCGTCCTCTCCTGCGACCACCGTATCGTCGATGGGGCCGTTGCCGCTCAGTTCATGCAGTTTCTGAAAACCCTTCTTGAAGAACCCTTTGCCCTACTCCTTTGAGGTTTCCGGGGGCCAGGGTGAGGGTTTCCGTTTGCAGGTCTGCCCTTGCCCTTTGAGGAACCCCTTGAGGCCTGACAATCGCCGGAGTCGGGGTACCTGGAGAACGTCGGCTCTTGGGGCATCCTGGTGAGAGGGTTTCTGTAGGTTCTTGCAGACCTTTCCCCAGGGAGCTAAGATATTCCCGTAACCTTGGCGGGGAGGTCAACCCATGAAGACTCTCGAAGAGAGAATCCGGGAACTCCCTCCTGAACTCCGTCAGGAGGTGGAGGATTTCGTGGAGTTCCTCTGGGAGAAGAGGGTGAAAAAAGCGAAGGGACTTCCAAGGCTCCGTTTCAGGGGTGCCTTAAAGGAGCTGGGTTTGCGGTCCAGTTCGGTGGAACTGCAACATGAAATCCTGAAGTGGTGGCAAGACGGTGTATCTCATTGACACGAACGTTATTCTCGAGGTCCTTTTAGAGCGAGAACAGGCGGATGAAGCCGAAAAGTTTCTGTGCCAGATGCCTCGGGGCAGTCTCTTCGTTTCAGAGTTCAGTTTGTACTCTCTTGGAGTCTTTCTCTTTCGCCAGGAAAAGCATGAGGTGTTCCTCAAGCTCGTTGAGGATCTCTTTGAGTCCCTGGCGATTTGCCTTGTCCGATTGACTACCCAGGATGTCCCTGCTTTGATTTCGGCAGCTCAGCGCTATCACCTCGACTTCGACGATGCCTACCAGTACGCCGTGGCCGAAAAGCACGACCTTACCATCGTGAGCTTCGACCACGACTTCGACCGGACCGAACGGGGGAGGAAGACTCCGAAAGAGGTTCTGAGGGTGTCAGAAGCTTAGTGTCTTTCTCAATTAAACGATGGGAGGTCAACCTATGAAGACTCTTGAAGAGAAAATCCGGGAACTCCCTCCTGAACTCCGTCAGGAGGTGGAGGATTTCGTGGAGTTCCTCTGGGAGAAGAGGGTGCGAGGGGTCCACGGAGGGAAGAAACTCCGGCAGGATTGGGCTGGAGCGCTCTCAGAGTACCGGGAACAGTACACCTCCCTGGAGTTGCAAAAAAAAGCCCTTGAGTGGCGGGAAGATTGATGTTTCTTGTGGATACCAATGTATGGCTGGAGCGGCTCCTGAACCGGGAAAGGTCTGAGGAGGTGGGGCGTTTCCTGGCAGAGGTTCCATCTTCCCGGCTTTTTCTCACCGATTTTACCCTGCATTCTCTTGGTGTGATCCTCACCCGCCTGAAGAAACCGGAGGCTTTGCTCCTCTTTGTTCGGGACCTCTTCATTGAAGGAGAGGTGGGGTTACTTGGCCTCAGACCCCAGGAAATGGAGAACGTTATGACGGCCATGGAACGCTATCACCTCGACTTCGACGATGCCTACCAGTACGCCGTGGCCGAAAAGCATGGCCTCACCATCGTGAGCTTCGACCACGACTTCGACCGGACCGAACGGGGGAGGAAGACTCCGAAAGAGGCGACGCTGTGATCTCTGGGATGCCGCTTGCTGGGGTTTCCGGGAGTGGTACACCTCCCCCTGACCCTCCTCCTTTCCAGGAATCGTCGGATGCTGTCGAGGCTCTTCCGCAGAACTCACCCCCGGAAGACCCCGCAAGGTGAGGGAAGCCATTGCAGTCTTGACTTTTGTGGTTCTTCTGCTATACTGCCCTGAAAAGGCAAGGATGCCAGAGCGAGGGTGCCTGCGTGAACAGGCACCTTCTTTTCTTGGAGGCAGGGGAATGCCCCACCTTTTCGAGGAGGATACGCTAGTATCGATCTCCCGGGAACCGGAACGAATCTGTATGACCGGTCAGTGTGATAGGCGCGCGTGAAGCGACCGTTGCTTTCGTCCCCTGTGTTTCCGCAACTACCGCTCAAACTCTGTGTGGCAGTGGCACTGCTTGTGTTTGGGGTTTCAGAGCCGACCTGAACCCGAGGGTGTCTTAGGGAAGAGGAGGTGATGTCGTTGAAGGTTCTCGTGATACAGCATGTGGCCATCGAGGGCCTTGGCCTTCTCGGGGAGGTTTTCCGGCAACAGGGTTTTGAGGTAGACGTCCACCTCATGGAGGACCCGCAAACGTTTCTGCCCCCTTCGGTGAGGCCCTACAGCGCCCTGGTGATTCTTGGGGGTCCTATGGGTGCCTACGAGGAGGACTGCTACCCCTACCTTTTTCAGGTGGAACGCCTTATTCGGGAGGCCTATTGCGAGGGTCGTCCCACGCTGGGCATATGTCTTGGAGGACAGCTCATTGCCCGGGCCTTCGGGGCATGGGTTGGGCCCAATGTGGTGAAGGAAATTGGCTGGTATCGAGTGCAACTCACGGAGGAAGGAAAGGCATCCCCTCTTTTTGCTGGGCTTCCGGAAAGCTTCTTCGTCTTCCAGTGGCATGGAGACACCTTCGACCTTCCTGAAAGAGCGGTGCTCCTTGCTTTTAGTGATTCCTGCAGGAATCAGGCCTTCGTGTACGGTGATAGGATTTTCGCCCTTCAGTTCCACCTTGAGGTTACAGAAGCAATGGTGGCCCTCTGGAGCAAAGCGTATCTCGGAGAGTTGTTGGGTTTTGGCGGAGCATCCTTTCCCGAAAAACTCCGGGAAGAAACGGAAAGGCGCTTCATCGAGGACGAGGCCATCCGCAGGAGGTTTCTGGAGAATATCTGCCGGGTGATTGCAGGGAGGTAGGGAGGGTGCGAGTCGCTCTCTGGCAAATGAATCCCACCGTTGGCGATGTTCGGGGAAACGCCGAGAAGATTCTCCAGGGAATTTCGTGGGCCAGGGCTCAAAAGGCAGACCTTGTAGTCTTTCCAGAACTTGCTCTCGTGGGGTATCCACCCCGGGATCTCCTCTTTCGGAGGGAGATGCTCCAGGCAGTTGAGCGAGTGCTTGAAGAGGGCATTCGTCCTGCTTCCCAGGATGTGGGGGTGCTTCTTGGCGCTCCGGTGAGTGAGGGGGGGAAACTCTACAATTCGGCTCTGCTCTTCTTCGCGGGGAGACTCTACGCCCGGCAGGATAAGACGCTTCTGCCCAACTACGACGTCTTCGATGAGGTGAGATACTTTCAGTCAGCGAGAAAACGAAAGGTTGCGGTTTTTCTTGGGGAAAGGCTTGGTCTCACCATCTGTGAGGATATATGGAACGACAAGGATTTCTGGCCAAGGCCAAGGTATGAGTTTGACCCCTTGGAAGACCTCTTTGTCCAGGGAGTGACGCTTTTGGTGAACATCTCGGCTTCTCCTTACCACTACGGGAAGAAACGCCTGCGCGCCAGCATGCTCTCCCACATTGCCCGGAAATACGCTTGTCCCTTGGTCTACGTGAATCAGGTAGGAGGCAATGACGATCTCATTTTCGATGGGTCGAGCCTCTTTCTTTCTGCCACAGGGGGTATTGTCTGGGAGGGAAAGTCCTTTGCGGAGGATTACACCGTCATCGACACGGGGGATCTCCCTCAGGCTGGAGATCCTTCCCAAGTTTCTGAGGACATTGAAGACGTCTTCCAGGCTCTCCTCCTCGGTATCCGCGATTATTTCCGGAAGACGGGGTTCAGGAAGGCTCTGGTGGGCTTGAGTGGCGGCATTGATTCCTCGGTTGTGGCGGCCTTGGCCGCATCTGCTCTGGGAGCAGAGAACGTCACGGGTGTGGGCATGCCTTCCTGCTACTCCTCAAGGGAGAGCCTGGAAGACGCCCGGATGCTTGCAGAGAACCTGGGCATCGAATTCCGTGTCATCCCCATCGAGGAGATTTTCTCTGCGTATCTTCGTGTGCTCAACCCCTCCGGGGTACCCCTGGTCGATCTTGCCGAGGAGAACCTGCAGGCCCGGATTCGGGGAAGCATCCTTATGTTCATCTCCAACCGGGAAGGGCATCTTCTGCTTAGCACTGGGAATAAGTCGGAGCTTGCGATGGGTTACTGCACCCTTTATGGGGATATGTCTGGAGGGCTGGATGTTCTGGCCGATGTTCCCAAGGTTATGGTGTACGAACTGGCAAGGTACATCAATCGGGAGAGGGCAATCATTCCCCCGCGAGTGCTGATGAAGGCCCCATCGGCCGAGCTTCGTCCCAACCAGCGCGACGAAGACGCTCTCCCTCCCTATGGCACACTCGATCCCATCCTGAAGGCCTACATCGAGGACAACCTCTCCCCTGGGGAGATCGCGGCTTTGGGCTTTGACGAAGTGGTGGTCAGGGAAGTCATAAGGCAGGTGGACCGGGCTGAGTACAAGAGGCGCCAGGCTGCCTTGGGTCTTCGGGTCACCACCAAGGCCTTCGGGGTGGGAAGGAGAATGCCCATTGCCTGGAAAAAGGGGTGGGAATGAGCCCGGAGAGGGCTGAAGGCAGACCTTCAGCCCTCTTTCCTCGAGGATGCTCACAGGGCGGCTTCCTTTCGCTCTCCGGTACGGATTCGGACGACATCGGCGATCGGACAGGCAAAGATTTTCCCGTCTCCGATTTCGCCCGTGCGAGCGGCAGCGATGATGGCTTCCACTACCCGTTCGTAATCCTCGTCCCGAATGACCACCTCGAGCTTGATCTTGGGCAAAAAGGGAATCTCGTACTTTCTTCCTCGAAATTGCTCCACAAGTCCTTTCTGGGATCCCCGGCCTTCCACCGGGTACATGGTCACCCCGGGATATCCACACTGTTCGAGGGCAGCCACGACTTCCGCCACCCTTTCCTCCCGGACGATCGTCTCCAGTTTCACCATGTTCGCTCCCTCCTCACGATCCCACAAACATGCGATGGGTGGTGAACTCAGGGTACGCCGGAGTTCCATGCTCGTACAGGTCAAGTCCCCGGAGTTCTTCCTCCGGCAGTACCCGGATGCCGAAGGAAAGGTCCATGACTTTGAAGAGCACGTACCCCAGGCCAAAGCCCCACGCCGCCACTGTCCCTATTCCCACAAGCTGGGCGAGGAGCTGCCCTGCGCCGCCTCCGTAGAGGAGCCCGGTAACATAAGGTGGCTCAAGGGAGTACAGGCCGTAAGTCCCGTCGGCAAAAAGCCCCACGCTCAAAAGCCCCCAAAGCCCATTGATGCCGTGGACGCTCACCGCCCCCACGGGGTCGTCAATACCTCGGGACTCGAGGAATTCCACTCCCCCCACTACGAGGAGTCCCGCTACGGCTCCGATGACCACCGCTGCCCAGGCCTCAATCCAGGCACAGGGAGCGGTTACGGCCACAAGTCCTCCCAGGGTTCCGTTGAGGGTCATGCCGAGGTCCCATTTGTGGGTTTTGGCGTATATGAGAAGGAGTGTGGTCAGGGCTCCAGAGGCGGCAGCGAGATTGGTATTCACGGCTACCATGGCGATACGGAGGTGATGAGCGCTGAAGGTGCTTCCAGGGTTGAACCCGAACCAGCCAAACCAGAGGATGAAAGTTCCCAACGCTGCCAGGGCGAGGTTGTGTCCGGGAATGGCACGGGGTTTCCCATCTTTTCCGTATTTCCCAAATCGCGGCCCGAGAACCATGGCTCCGGCGAGGCCCACAAGCCCTCCTACTGCATGGACCACTCCGGATCCGGCGAAGTCCACGTGACCAACGCCGAAAGGGAGTCTGGATAACCATCCTCCGCCCCATACCCAGTGGGCATATACAGGGTAAATGAAGAGGCTCACAAAGAGGGTGTACACAAGGTACGCCGAGAATTTCAGTCGTTCCGCCACTGCTCCGGAGACGATGGTTGCTGCTGTGCCACAGAAAACGAGTTGCCAGAAGAAGTCGAGATAGGTTCCCACGTCGTACGACTCCCCAAGGAGGAACCAGTGGCCGGAACCGATGAATCCCCCGATGTCTTTCCCTTTCAGGAATCCGTATCCCACGGCGAAAAACACAAGCGAAGCCACCACAAAGTCAATGAGGTTCTTGCTCAGAAGGTTTGTGGTGTTTTTGGAGCGACAGAACCCTGCTTCCACCATGGCAAACCCGGCCTGCATGAAGAAGACCAGGAATCCACACACCAGGACCCACACGTAGTCCACGGGGAACTCAGGCTGTGTGTTGAGGGTTTCTGTTCCCTTTGGATCGGAGGCATGCGCCAGATTTCCAGAGAGCACCACGATCAGCAAGAGGAGAAGAAGGACGTGCCGCATGTTCACCACCCCTTTTTGAGAATTGGATGGAAAAGGAAAAGCCCCTTTTCCGGGGCGTCTTTGCTCCCCAGGAAAGGGGCTTTTCTGCCCAGAGAACCTCAAAAACAGAAAAGTCCCTGCGCCTTCGCAGGGACCCCATTGTCCTGCAAGTATTTTAATCCAGGGGTTTGGAAAAAGTCAATACCCTGTATTCACGTACCTCATTGAGAGCAAGCTCGCAGAATGGGACGAATACCGTGTGGTCGTGCATCCCTATGAAATCGAACGGTACCTCCCCATTCTATAGGAGGACGTTATGGAGAGATTGTGGCGG
>JAPWUU010000110.1 GCA_028275365.1 Candidatus Caldatribacterium sp. | reverse complement strand
AGGGGGTGAGAAGGGAGAATTGCACAATGTCCGGGCGAATTTTCCGGGCGAACGTTATGGTCTTCCTGACAGTTGCCTTCGTTTCCCGGAGGCTTCCGAGGATGAACGACCCCCAGCTTTTCACTCCATACCTGCGGAGGATTTCCAGGGCTTTCCTGGCCACTTCCTGGGTGAGCTGTTTCCCGTAGTCTTCGAGGATGGCCCGCTCGGCGCTCTCAAGGCCAAGGTACACCATGCGGAGTCCAGCTTTCGCCATCTTTCTCACCAGGGACTCATGGCGGACGATGGTGTCCGCCCGGGAAAAGCACCACCACCGGAGTTTCAGACGTCGGCGCTCGATCTCTTCGCAGAGGCGCTCCACCCGTTCAGGCTGCAGGGTGAAGTTGTCGTCCACAAAAGCCACGGCCCGGAACCCCCAGTCGAAGTAGAGGATTTCAAGCTCCCGGAGGATGTTCTCTGGAGAGCGGGCCCGCCATTTCCTCCCCGAGAAATGGGAAGAGGCACAGAACTTACAGGCAAAGGGACATCCACGACTCGTCAGGACATTCACCAGGGGTTCTCCTTCAAGCTGGGTCATCCAGTACTTGGAGAGTTGCAAAAGGTCCCGGGCCGGAAAGGGCAAAGCATCGAGGTCCTGGGGTGGCAAAGAAGTGGGTGTGCGGAAGATTTTTCCCTCCCGCAGAAAGGAGATTCCTGGGACGTTCTCTGGGGGAATTTCCCGTTCTATGGCTTCAAGGAGCTTTGCGAAGATTTCCTCTCCCTCTCCCCGCACGACGTAGTCCACCACGCCACTTCTTAAGGCCTCCTCGTCCCTGAAGGTGACGTGGTACCCACCCATGACCACCACCCGACCTTCCTCTTTGGCTTTCCGGGCTATCCGGAGGGCTTCGGGAAAGGTGCTCGTGGTCGCCGTGATGCCCACAAGGTCGCACCGTTTGAGTTCTTCTTCAAAGCGCTTTGTGTCTTCAACCTGGAGGTCCACAATGGCGACCTCGTGGTGGGTGCGGCATGACGCCGCAAGGTACGCCAGACCAAGGGGTGGGAGTTTCAGGCCGATGAGGTCGTAGATGCCTGGAGATGGGGGCTGGACGAGAAGCACCCTCATCCTCTTTTCAGCTCCTCCATCTTCTCGATAATAGCCTCGCCCACTTCAAAGGTTTTCGCCGCTTCCGGGTCGTTGGGGTCGGGCTTCAGGTCGTAGGTCACCTTTTTCCCTTCCCGGATGACGGCGGCTACAGCACGCTCAAGGAGATCCGCCCGCTCCTTTTCCCCAAGGTGGCGGAGCATCATGACCCCTGAGAGGATGGTGGCAATAGGATTCACCTTGTGGAGCCCTTTGTACTTCGGTGCGCTCCCGTGGGTTGGTTCAAAAACCGCATAGTAGTCACCGATATTCCCTCCGGGGGCCACTCCCAGTCCTCCGACGAGTCCGGCGGCAAGGTCAGAGATGATGTCTCCGTAGAGGTTCGGGAGCACAAGGACATCGTAGAGTTCGGGTTTTTGGACAAGCTGCATGCACATGTTGTCAACGATGCGGTCTTCGAATTCGATATCGGGGTAGTTTCTGGCCACTTCCCGGGCGACTTCGAGGAAAAGCCCGTCGGAGTACTTCATGATGTTGGCCTTGTGGACTGCGGTGACCTTTCGCCGTCCATGCTTTCGGGCGTACTCGAAGGCGAATCGCACGATGCGCTCGGTGCCGAAAACCGAAATGGGTTTCACGCTGATGCCAGAATCCGGGCGGATTTTCCCCTTTCCCAGGCGCTCCACGGTGGCGATGAACTCCAGGGTCTCGGGTTTGCCCCGCTCGAACTCAATCCCGGCGTAGAGGTCCTCGGTGTTCTCCCGGATGACCACAAGGTCGATGTTCTCATAACGGGAGCGGACACCCGGGTAGGTCTTACAGGGCCGGACGCAAGCGTAAAGGTCGAGCTCTTTTCGAAGCGCAACGTTCACACTCCGGAACCCTGTCCCCACAGGTGTGGTGATGGGGCCTTTCAGGGCGACACCGTTTCGCCTTATGGACTCAAGGACCTGTGGCGGGAGGGGGGTACCGTACTTTTCGATGACCTCCGCTCCAGCTTCCTGGACGTCCCACTCAATGGGTACCCCGGTGGCTTCGATGACCCTTTTTGCAACCTCGATGATTTCCGGTCCGGTTCCGTCCCCCGGTATCAGCGTCACCCGGTACATGGTGCAACCTCCTTTTTCTCCTTTGTAAGGGAATGTTAGCGAACTGCGGTGCGCTTTGCAAGTTCAGGAAAGCAGGACCTGTATTAGCTCTATCCGGGTGGTTTTAACCCCTGGACTTTTTCAGGATTTGTTGCGATCTTGGTTGGTCGTTCGACCTGTTCCTGCGCACCTTGCAATCCAGCATTCGTTCCGTTCAAATACCTCATACGTCCATTGTCTGAGCTTCATCGCTCTCCATGAATCTGTGCTTTCTGACCCTGCTAAGGTTTTGAGGGATAGTTGAGACATACGTTAACCTTGTTTATACTTATGGTTAACTTAAGAACCCTTTTCCGAGGGGGAAACTCGTGGTATTTCCTGTTATCCAGCAGGCGCTGGAAATCGTTCTTTCCGGTGGCAGTATTGGTCGGGAGGAAGCCCTTGAGCTGTTTAACCTGCCACAAGAGGCCATGCTGGACCTGCTTGTAGCGGCCCACCGGATACGCCTGGCCTATAAGGGAACTGCTGTTGAGCTCTGCTCAATTGTCAACGCCAAGTCTGGGCGTTGCACAGAAAATTGCGCCTTCTGTGCTCAATCCGCCCACCACCACACGGCAGTGGACGTCTACCCTCTTCTTCCTGCTGAAGAACTGATAAGGCGCGCCCGCAGTGCCGCAGTTAGTGGAGTCCACCGCTTCGGGATCGTCACTAGCGGCACCAGAATAAGCCTTCTAGAAGAGTGGCGGGAAATCCTTCGGGCAGTTGAGGTTATCGCTACGGAAGGAAAGATCTGGCCTGACGCTTCCCTTGGCTTCCTCACGTCAGAACAGGCCAGAGAGTTCAAAGAAGCTGGGCTTTGTATGTACCATCACAACTTGGAAACAGCGCCGAGTTTCTTTCGCCAAATCTGTACCACCCACGACATTGCCGAGGACATAGCTACTGTTGAGGTAGCTAAGGAAGCAGGGTTGAAGGTGTGTTGTGGAGGTATCCTGGGCATGGGGGAAACCCCGGCCCAAAGGGTGGAACTGGCCTTGCTCCTTCGTGAGCTGGATGTTGATTCTGTTCCCCTGAACTTTCTCAACCCCATTCCAGGTACCCCTCTGGAGCATCGACCCCTTATGGAACCCTGGGAAGCCCTAAAGAGCGTGGCGATCTTTCGTTTTATCCTTCCCGACAAGAACATCAGGCTCTGTGGCGGTAAAGAAAAAACCCTGCGACAACTCCTGCCCCTGGGCCTTCTGGCGGGTGCCGACTCCCTCATGACTGGCAACTACCTCACCACCCAAGGTCGAGAATCCTCCTTGGATTTGGAAATGATCAGAGACCTTGGCCTCGTCATAGCCCCGGCTTAGGAAAGTCGTTGACCGCGTAGCTTTAGGCTGGAGATAGTACCAAGGATCACGTGGATATTTCATCTTTCGGTTCCCCATCGTTCCATGAGCTGACTCTGGGTCTAAAGTTCGACGGATGCTTGGTCAGACATTACTCTCTAAAGACTCCAGGGACAGAAGCTTCCTCCTCTCACTCTTGAGGATTAGGGGTTCTCTCTTCCTTCAAGTACCTCAACGAAAGCCTCAA
>JAPWUU010000109.1 GCA_028275365.1 Candidatus Caldatribacterium sp. | reverse complement strand
AAGGTACGGTGTGAGTGGCGTGAAGGCTGCCATGGACCTCTTTGGCTTTGAGGGTGGCTTCCCCAGGAAGCCCCTGAAGCCCCTCGGTGAGAAGGAGAAAGAAGCTCTCGGGGAGGAAATTCGGGAACTCCTTGCTACTCTTTCGAGAAGTCAATAAAATAGCGACGAAGGAAGGGGTCGAAAGGGGGAAAGCCTTTGGCACCCAGGATGGCGAAAGGGGAGGATTTTGAGCGCCTGGCAAAGGTTGCTGAACTCTATTACCTCGAGGATCTCAACCAGAGGAAAATTGCCGAGCTTCTTGGGGTTTCTCCGCAAAAAGTCTACCGTATGCTGAAGCGAGCCCGAGAAATTGGTATTGTGGAGATTCGCATTCGAAGGAGCGGAGAAGTCGATGCTGAACTCTCCCAGTCGCTGACAGAACATTTCGACCTCCAGAATGCCGTGGTTGTCCGGACGTACAGTGGAACTCCCGAAGGAGTCGTGAAAGCTGTGGCTCAGGCAGCGGCTTCCTTTCTGCGGGATAACCTCGTTCCGTACACCAGTGTCGGTGTTGCCTATGGGAGAACGCTCCACAGTGTCCTTGAGTACCTCCCCCGCCTGGACCTCCACGGGATACGGGTTGTGCAGATGATGGGTGGTTACGGTGGTAGACGGTGGAAGACGGTAGCTATCGAACTGGTGAAGGAGTTCGCCAGCCGGCTGGGAGGAGAGCCGGTGTACCTCTTTGCTCCTGCGTTTGCCAAAAGCCCGGAAACGCGGGACGCTTTTCTGAGTGAAAAGGAGGTTCAGGAAGTCCTGAGAATGGCTGAAGAGGTGGATGTGGCTCTGGTGGGCATAGGAGGCATGAGAAGAGAAACGAGTCTGCTTATCGAAACCGGGAATTTCGAAGAGCAGGAAATAGAGGAACTGGTGCGGAGAGGAGCTGTGGGGGCAATCTGTGGAACCTTTTTCAATATCGACGGAGAGGTTATTACGTGTGACCTCGACAGGAAGAGAATCGCAGCTGATGTGAAGCGTATTCGGGAGAGGGGCTCGCGGGTGATTGGCATCGCCGGAGGGATGGAGAAGAAAGAGGCCATTCTCGGTGCCCTTCGGGGGAAATGGCTGACGGATCTCGTGACTGATGCCCAAGTGGGTCGGTGGCTCCTCAGCACGGCGAAAGGCAAGTAGGGGGTGGCAGTATGCTTGTTCTTGCTTCAGACCATTTTGGTTTCCCTTTGAAGAAGGTCATTGCCGATTACCTGCGGGAAGAGGGCTTTGCCTTTGAAGACCTTGGGGTTTTCTCTGAGGACGAAGTCGTCGATTACCCTGATATTGCCCTTCGGGCTTGCCTTGGAATCAGGGAAGGGAAGTACACCTGTGGGATTCTGGTGTGCGGCACAGGGATTGGTATGGCGATGGTAGCCAACAAGATTCCTGGAATTTACGCGGCCTGCGCTCACGACATTTATTCGGCCGAGCGGGCAAAAAAGAGCAACAACGCCAATGTGCTCACCCTGGGGAGGCACATCGTGGGGCCGGAGCTTGCCAAAATGCTTGTTCGGGCCTTTCTCGAAAGCGAGTTCCAGGGAGGGCGTTCAGCCCCAAAAGTTGAAAAGATTCGAGCCATTGAGCGACAATACCTTAGAGGATAACCCCAATCCTTCTTGATTTTCCGCCCCCTGTGTTCTATCTTCAAGAAAATCTCTTCGAGGGTAACGGGGGCGATGCATTTGAACCATCGGGCGATCCTGCAGAACATCAGGAATTTCGTTGTTGACCTCGATGGCGTGGTGTATCTCCTGCATACCCCCATTCGGGAAAACGTGGACTTTTTGCGCTTTGCCCGCTTGAGAGGATTCCGGATAGCCTTCCTCTCCAACAACACTTTCCTCCCCCGCGAAGGTTACGCAGCGAAGCTCAACGCCATGGGAGTTGAGGCGGGGGTTGAAGAAATTTTTACCTCTGCTTTTGTCACTGCGGGGTATCTGCAGAGAGAAAAACCAGGAGGGAGGGTGTACGCCATAGGGGAAAAGGGCCTGAAAGAAGAGCTCAGACGGGCGGGTTTGAAGCTTCTTCCCCGTTTTTCCCCAAGGGGTGTGGATTTCGTTGTCGTTGGCCTTGATCGGCGCTTCACCTTCCAGAAGATGAAGACTGGTCTTGACTTTCTCCTCAAGGGAGCGCAGCTTGTGGGCACAAATCCCGATCCCACCTATCCGACAGATTCGGGAGTAATCCCCGGGGCAGGAGCCATTATCGCCAGTCTTGAACGAGCTTCAGGCCAGCGCGCTCGAATCATCGGTAAACCCTCTCCTGACATCCTCCTTTTCCTCCTTGAAACTCTGCATTTCAGGCGGGAGGAAACGGCCATTATCGGGGATCGTATTGACACTGATATCCTTTTGGGTAAGAATTGTGGTGTGCTGACCATTCTCGTTTTGACGGGCGTTGCAAAGCGTGAAGAAGTGCTGTCTTCTCCTGTACAACCGGACATAGTGGTGCGTACCCTCCAGGAACTTCGAGAATTTCTCTGAGGAGTGAAGGCCATGGAAGGAAAACCCCAGGTGGAAATCTACGATACCACCTTGCGTGATGGTGCTCAGATGGAAGGGGTGAATTTTTCGCTTCAAGACAAGCTCCGCATTACAGAGAAACTCGATGAGATGGGATTCCACTACATCGAGGGCGGATGGCCAGGGGCCAACCCCAAGGACGTTGCCTTTTTTCGAGAGGTTCGGAAACTCCCTCTGAAGCACGCGAAGGTCTGTGCTTTCGGAAGCACCCGGCGGGCAGATAGTGCAGTTGAAGAGGACCGGAACATTCGTCTGCTTTTGGAATCGGAGGCGCCGGTCATCACCATTTTTGGGAAATCTTGGACACTCCATGTGACCGAGGCCCTAAAAACGACGCTCGATGAGAATCTCCGCATGATTGAGGATTCCGTATCGTACCTTCAAAAACAGGGACGCGAGGTTATTTACGATGCAGAACATTTCTTCGATGGGTACAAGGCCGACCCTGAATACGCCCTGAAAACTCTCCAGGTGGCCTGGGAAGCAGGAGCCCGAATTCTTGTGCTCTGTGACACCAACGGAGGGACTCTGCCCCACGAGGTTGAGGAAATCATGAAGGTGGTGCGGGAACGTCTGGGGGAGGGAGTTCCCTTAGGTATCCATGCACACAACGACAGCGGTGTGGCGGTGGCCAACAGCATCGCAGCGGTGCGCATGGGAGCGGTCCAGGTTCAGGGAACTGTCAACGGGTATGGAGAGCGCTGTGGCAACGCGAACCTCTGCACGGTCATTCCCAACCTCTGGTTCAAGATGGGTGTTGCCTCTATTCCCGAGGACCGGATACGGAAGCTCTTCGAGCTCTCTCACTTTGTGAGCGAAATTGCTAACCTTCGCCACGACGATTACCAGCCGTACGTGGGACGGAGCGCTTTTACTCACAAGGGTGGCATTCATGCCAGTGCCATCTTGCGTCACCCCGCGACCTATGAGCATGTTCCTCCGGAGGCGGTGGGGAACCAGCGGAGGATCCTCGTTTCAGACCAGTCGGGGAAGAGCAACATCGTGTACCGGGCAAGAGAAATGGGTGTCGACCTTGACCCGAAAGACCCCCGGGTTGATGCCCTCGTTCAGAAAATCAAGGAGGCGGAAAGTTCCGGTTACCAGTTTGAAGGGGCGGACGCTTCCTTTGAGATTCTCCTTCGGGAGACCCTTGGTGAGGAAGTCAAATTCTTCGACCTCGAGAGTTTTCGGGTTATTGTGGAAAAGCGGA
>JAPWUU010000108.1 GCA_028275365.1 Candidatus Caldatribacterium sp. | reverse complement strand
CAGGCGGGGATGGGTGTTTGTGCCGGTCTTGCTCTGGCAGGGTTTACCCCTGTAATCTCCGGCTACGCCACCTTTCTCACCATGAGAGCCTTTGAGCAGATTCGTACCGATATCTGTCGCTGGTTGCTCAACGTGAAAATCTGCGGAACAGACACGGGATTCTCGGCCCAGTACGCAGGGTTTACCCATCAAGCTCTGGAAGATATTGCCATTCTCTCGGTTTTGGACGGTATCGTCATCAGCGAACCCTGCGATTATGAGGATGCGCTCCTTCTTGGACGGTACCTTCTGGGGAACTTCCAGGGACCGGTGTACCTGAGGTTTGGAGCACGGGGCGGGGAGGACGAATTCTTGAAGGAACATCAGGAGGTGGCTCTTGGGCAATTTGAGCCACTCACGCGGCAGGAATTCCAGGAAGCTGATGTCACCATTGTTGCTTTGGGACAGCTCGTGGGGCTTGGTATGGAGGCAACTGCGGAACTTGAAAAACGGGGGTACAGAACTTTCGTTTTCAATGCCCGTTTTGTAAAACCCCTCAATCCGGAAATGGTGGCTAGAATCGCTCGAGGGTCGCGTCTTGTGGTGACCCTCGAAGAGCACTCGAGGGTGGGAGGATTGGGAGATAATCTCTTGCGAGCTTTCCAAAAGATACGGAACATCCCCCCACTTCTGAAGCTTGGGGCCCCGAGCAATTTTGGGTTTTCGGGAGAGCGGGGGTTTCTGTTGAGAAAGTGCGGTCTTGAGGCTTCCCTCGTGGTGGAGCGCATCGCGAAGGAGATGGAAAACCTTGAGAGACACGAGGGCTTTTTCAAAGGAGGACTTCTTTCTCGCGAGTGATAAGAAGTTTGCGGAAAAGTGGGGTAGCGAGCTCCTTGGCGAAAGCAAGCGGGTTGTGGTGCTCTTTCAGGAGCGTGAGAGTGCGAAAACGCTTGTGTTTCTCGGGCCCTGCTTGCGGAAGAACGTGTGAGGAATGGAGGAATGACTGCGAAACAGGTAATCCCGCTGAGATATGGGAAGCAAACGCTCCCGGTGGAGCTTTCCCCGGAGAGCCTTTTGTACGTCATAAAGCCTGGAAATTTTGATGGAGAAACCATCTCCGAAAAAGAAGCGATTCTCGCCTCCCTGCGGACCCCCGTTGCGTCCTTGCCTCTTGCGGAGAGGCTGCATCGCGGTATGAAGGTCGTCATTGTGGGCGATGACCTCACACGAGCAACACCCCGGGAAAGGATTTTCCCGGTTCTCCTTGACGAGCTCAACAGAGCTGGAATTCCTGATAGGGATATCATCGTTCTCATCGGGTTGGGAACCCATCGGTACATGACCGATGAAGAAATACGGAAGTGTTTCGGTGCGGAGGTCGTTGACAGAGTAACGGTGCTGAACCACGAATGGCAAGACCCCCACTGCCTCACCCGCATAGGATTCACCCCAAGTGGCATTCCTATTGAAGTGAATAGACTCGCTCTCGAGGCCGATTTCCTCATGGCGGTGGGGAGTATTGTTCCTCACTGCTACGCGGGTTATGGAGGGGGTGGGAAGGCAATACAGCCGGGGATATGTTCCTGGGAAACTACAGGGAGAACTCACATCATGCCCATGTTCAAGGACCTCTACCTGCACATTGCTGGAGAGATTGAGAACGAGGTCCGGCGCGAAATAGAGATGGTGGCCGAAGCTGTGGGTTTACGCTTTATCGTGAATGTCGTGCTCGATGAATCTGGAAAAATCGCCAGGGTTGTTGCGGGGGATCCGGTTCGTGCTCATCGGGTGGGAGCCTGGGCGGCGAAGCAAGTCTACGAACAGAGGATTCCGGATCTTGCGGATATTGTCGTCGTCAGCGCATATCCTGCAGATATCGACTACTGGCAGGGAGTAAAACCCCTGTCGTATGCTCAGAAAGGTTTGAAAAAGGGCGGAATTTCCATTCTTGTTGCTCCTTTCCCTGAGGGCATTTCGCCCACCCACGGAGAACTGAAGAAGTACGCAACACTGCCATATCACGAGCTGAAGCGACGCGTAATGGAGGGGGACTTTGACGACCTTGTCTGTGCTGCAACGCTCCTTTTGCATGCCAGGATTATGGAACACTCCCGGGAAGTGATCTGCGTCTCTGAGGGAATGAGTGTTGAGGAGAAGGAAGCACTCGGTTTTCGCCACGCATCTTCGGTTGAAGAAGCCCTGGAGATGGCATTTGGCCTGTGTGGTAGGAAAGCAAAGGTTGGGGTCATCGACTGTGGTGGTGATGTGATACCGCGTTTGACTATGTAAATAGGTGCTGAACATGTACTGGTTACTATGTTCCTGCCCAACCTGGCTTTTGGGATGAAATAGGGGGTATCCCATGAATCAGGGTTGTATTCTGGCTGTTGATGCGGGCACTTCTTCTCTTAAAAGCGTCCTTTTTGATGAGAACTTTGTTGCCGTCACCCAGGACAGGGTGGAGTACAATTACGAAGCAGATGGCCTGAGCGTGCAGATTCACCCTGATCTGGTATGGCAGGCCTTCCTGAAGGTGACCCGTAACCTCGAAGAAAAGGGATACGCTCGGAAAGTCGAACTCGTTGTCCCTTGCGTGTTCAGTCCGGCACTTATCGCCATGGATGCTGAAGGTACTCCTCTCTTTCCTGCCATCATCCACTGGGATAGAAGGAGCATCAAACAGGCAAGGAAAGCCGTGCGAGTAATAGGAAAGGAGCGATTTCTTCAGGTGGCCGGGAACATCCCGTATCCGGGAGGAATCTCTCTGACCAGCATGCTCTGGCTCAAGGAAGAAAGGCCGGAGGTCTTCGCAAGGGCTGCAGTTCTTGGACATCTGAATACCTTCCTTCTCAAAAAGCTTGTGAATCGTTGGATTATTGATCCCACCAATGCTTCGGTCACAGGGCTTTACAACACTGTTGCTGCTTCAGGTTGGGATGAAGACCTTGCTCGTGACCTTGGCATCCCCCTTGAGAAGCTCCCCTCGGTTATGCCCTCCTTCGAGGTCGCAGGGAAAATCACCGAGGAGGCCTCCCGGATAACGGGTTTACCCTCTGGTGTTCCTGTGCTCGTGGGGTCTAACGACACCTCTGCTGCTGCTTTGGGAGCAGGGCTTTTTGAACACGGGCGGGTGCTCAACATTTCGGGAAGCTCGGAAATCCTCGTCATATGCCTGGATCGTCCCCTTCCGGATGAACGGTACTACCTGCGAACCCATCCCTTTCCCGGAAGGTGGCTCATGTACGACATCGTGATTGGAGGGTTTGCCTTGGAGTGGTTCCGCTCCCAGTTTTGCAGAGAGTTGCCGCCGGACACGTTCTACCATGCTTATCTGGCGGAAGTTCTTGGAGGAAAAAAGCAAGGAAAGGTGAGGTGCGTACCTTATCTTACGGGAGACAGGACAAGTCTCATCCAGAAAAGAGCTTCCTTTTCAGGTCTCACCCTGGACACCACGAGGGAGGAGTGCTTGAGGGCTCTGGTCGAGGGCATTGTGGGGAGAATGCGGAGGACCCTTGATATGGTGTCCGGGCGCCTCACGTTGTGTTCCACCATGGTCGTCACGGGTGGAGCTGGTTCGGCGCTTCTTGAGTATAAGCGACGCGTCTTCCAAGATTTCACAATAGAGCTCAGGGAGAACTGTTCCATTCTTGGGTGTCTGGAAATGGCCAGGCGATTTTTTCACCAGGGAAGGTGAGTCCCATGAAACCTGAAGACATAAGGCAAAAGCTCACCGGGGTCTTTGCCCCCATCGTCACCCCCTTTAGAGGGGACGGCACCATCGACTTTGAGGCGTTGAAGCGG
>JAPWUU010000107.1 GCA_028275365.1 Candidatus Caldatribacterium sp. | reverse complement strand
GGAGCCCAGGAGAAAATCACCCTGCAGTTCTGGCACACCTATAGCCTTGCGGAAATCAAGGTGCTCACTGAGCAGGTCGAACGGTACATGCAGGAAAACCCTAACGTCCAGATTCAGCTCACGAACATCCCCTTCGAGCAGCGAGCCACAATGATCATCAATGCCATCAAGGGCGGTACGCCTCCGGACCTCTACCGTGGCGATATGCCCATGCAGTTTGAAATCGCCCGGCTTGACGCTGCCTTACCGCTTGACGAGTACATTAAAAAGAACGATCCAGACATGCTCACGGATGTCCCAAAGAATGTCTGGGATATGTGCACCTATAAGGGAAGCATCATTGCCATTCCCGAAGATTTCTTCGTTCCGGTCATCTACTACAACAAAGACCTGTTCCAGGAGGCAGGAATAGGGGAATTCCCCACTACCTGGGATGGGCTTCTTGAAGCAGCCAAAAAACTCCACAAGCCCAGAGAGGGGAAATTCGGCATTGAGTGGATGAGTTGGGGAGACGGTCCTTACTGGTCCACGGGGGCGCTCTTCCTCTCTAACGGGGGCAATTTCGTTGAGGATGGAAAAGTCGTCTTCGCCAGCGAGAACAACGCCAGGACTTTTGAACTCCTGACAGAACTCTTCAAGTACACTCCTCCTGGTCTCTCAACCTTCGGGTACGATGACTGGGACAAAGCCTTTTACCTCGGGAAGGTTGGGATTCAACTCGGGAATGGCTCCTGGAGCATCGGCAACTACCGTGAACTCGCCCCGAACCTCAACTACGGCATTGCCCCGTATAACTTCATCGGTCCCATGGGCACCGAACCCATCGTCCCCGGACACGGCGTATGCTTCTACATGGTGATGAAAGGGACAAAGTACCCCGACGAAGCGGCAAAGGTCATCACCTGGCTTGTGAACGCAGAGAACCACCTGGAGTGGTGCGAAAAACTCTGGCATACCCCAGTGAGAACGTCTACTTTTGCCAACCCCTTCTTCGATGATCCGCGGTTCGATGCCTTTAAATTCGAGCTCACCAGAGCCCGGGCAATCTTCACCGGTGATGTGGCCACGGTCTTCAATCCGCTCATTGCCGACACGTTCCGGAGGGTGTTCTGGGACATCATCGAAGGCGGCGCAGACATCGAGGCAACGCTCAAAACCGGTGCCCAGGAAATGGAGAAAATTCTTGCTGAGCTTGGGAAATGAACCGAGGACCCTCCTGGCCCTGGGCCAGGAGGGTCACGGAGGATAGCCATGGTGCTCCGAAAAAGGACTTCGCGGATACTCGTGATGCCCCTTTTCGCTTTCCTTGCCCTGACCTTTTTCTACCCCATGTTCTACCAGTTCCTCCTGAGTTTCGAAGAACACACCCTGTACACTGCCGAACCATTCTTCGTTGGTCTTCGGAACTACGCCATCGTGCTCCAGGACCCCCTCTTTTTCGTGGCGCTCAAGAACGCCCTCTTATGGACGGCCCTCTCGGTTGCCTTCCAGATTATTCTTGGGCTTTTCGCCGCACTGCTCCTCAATATCCCACGCCGGGGATACCGGGTCTTCCGGAATCTCAGCCTGATTCCTTTCGTGCTCCCTCCTGTGGCCATTGCGGTCACCTGGAAGTGGCTGTACAATCCTCTCTACGGGCTCATCAACTACCTCGTGACCCTCTTTGGGGGTGAACCGGTGAATTTCCTCGGGAGGAATCTTGCGCTGTACTCGGTGAGCTGGGTCAACATCTGGAAGGCCTTTCCTTTCTATGCCCTCTTCATTCTCGCCGGGCTTCAGTCCATCCCCCAGGAAATCCATGAAGCCGCACGCATTGACGGGGCAACGTCCTTTGCCATTTTCCGGTACATCACCCTCCCCCTTATCCGACCGCTCCTTTTCGTCATGGCACTCTTTGCCACGGTGTGGACCTTCAACTACTTTGACCTCATCTACTCCATGACCCAGGGTGGCCCAGGACACACCACAGAAATCCTGGCAACCCTCGCGTATAAAACCGTCTTCCTCAAGCTCCGCTTTGACCATGCTGCCACTCTTGGAGTCTTCATGTTCCTCATCAACTTCGCCCTGAGCCTGGCCATCCTCACCATTTCAAGGAGGGTGGAATCATGAAAACCAGGGTGCTTTCTACCGCGCTATACTACCTCCTCATTGTTCTCCTCCTTCTCTCTATCCTCGTCCCCATTTACTGGCTCATCATGCCCTCCTTCCTCCCCCCAGACGAGATGTTCGCCTTTCCACCACACCTTTTCCCCAGGGCCTTCACCCTGAAGAACTACTACGACCTGATTGTCACCTACCCAAAAACCGTCACCATCGATATGCCCCTGTACCTTCGAAATTCCTTTTTTGCCTGTGGCATAGCAAGCTGCATCGTCCTTGTCATCAGTGTTCTTGCGGGATACGCTCTCGCAAGGTCATTCTTTCCGGGAAAGGGCACCCTCCGGACAGCGGTAATCCTCACTCAGATGATGCCAGCCGTGCTGTTTTTCATTCCCATCTACCTTTTCATGAAGCGGCTGGGCCTTGTGAACAATCTCCTGGCCCTCATCCTCATCTACCCGGGCATGGTGGCTCCTTTCAGTACCCTCATCAGTGAAGCCTATATCGCGAACATCCCTCAGGAAATCGAAGAGAGCGCTTTACTCGACGGCGCAGGAGTTGGCACCATTCTCTTCCGCATCATCTTCCCCCTTGCCGCTCCCATGGTTGTGGCGATTCTCATCTACTCCTTTGTGTGGATGTGGAACGACCTGGTCATCGCTCTGGTCCTCTGCCATGCCAACGAGGTACGCACGGCAAGTGTCGGGCTTTTCAGCTTCATCGGGGCAGCAACGGTGGAGTGGGGTGGGCTCCTTGCAGGAACAGTGCTTTGCATTTTGCCACCCCTCTTGCTCTTTGCCTTTTTCCAGAAATTCATCATTCAGGGTATTCTTGCTGGAAGCCTCAAAACATAAAAGGAGGTCAGCATATGCACAGGCTTTCCCTTGACGGATCGTGGATTCTCGAAGGCTTACCGTACGGTGAAGGGGTAGAGAAGAAAGCATACCACCCGGATTACACTCCTTCGGACCCCTTGGAAGCCCTGGTTCCCGGGGAGGTGCACCTTGATCTCCTTCGGGCAGGAAGAATCCCTGAACCCCTCTTTGGCGAGAACGCCAAACTCTGTCAGTGGGTTGAGGAAAAAGAGTGGTGGTACCGCCGGAAGTTCTCCGTTCCTGAAGAGTGGCTCACGCTCCATGCCGAACTTGTGTTCGAGGGTATCGACACCGACTGCGATGTGTACCTCAACGGGGAACACCTCGCCCACCACGAGAACATGTTCGTTCCCCTTATCATCGACGTTTCCGGGAAACTCCAGAGCGAAAACGTCCTCGTCGTCCGGGTTGATTCCGGTGTGCCGCGCATCAAAGACAAACCCTTCGTGCCGTACCCTGCGGGAAGCCCCGAGCAGGACTACCGGCGAGTCTGGGCGAGAAAAGCCCAGTTCACCTTCGCCTGGGACTGGGCGCCTCGCCTGGTGAACGTGGGCATCTGGAGGAGCGTTTCGCTGTGCTTTTTTGAGGGGTTTGCCCTGCGGGATGTTTTCGTGAGAGGGAGTATCTCCTGCGACCGGAAATCCGCCACAGTCACCCTTTCCGGGGTGGTGGAGAACTTCTCGAGGGACTTTGCCTGTGAGCCGAGGCTCCGTCTCCGGGCGCTCCTTTTTGAGGAAGAAGGAAAGAAACTCGTGGCCTCAAAGGACGAGTCACTCCGAGCCTATCCTGGTCTTACGAACTTCACCCTGACCCTTGAGG
>JAPWUU010000026.1 GCA_028275365.1 Candidatus Caldatribacterium sp. | reverse complement strand
GAAGCCATTGTTCCCCTCATGGATGTTCCGTCGATTTACGAGGTTCCCCTGGTTCTTGAAGAACGAGGTGTTGGGGACCTTGTTATAGCCAAGCTTGGGCTGGATGCCCGGGAAGCGGATCTTGCTGACTGGTCGGATATTGTGCGGCGGATGAAAGAGGCGAGAGATAGCGTTGTGATCGGTCTTGTGGGGAAGTATGTGGAATCCAAAGACGCTTACCTGAGTATCTGTGAAGCCCTCAAGCATAGCGCTGCTTCCCTGGGAGTTCAGGTGGTCATCCGTCCGATTGAGGCGGGCATGCTGCGGGAGACAAATGCTGCTGATGTCCTCTCAGGGATTGACGGTGTCCTCGTCCCCGGGGGGTTCGGACACCGGGGGATTGAGGGGAAAATCGAGGCAGTGCGGTATGCCCGTGAACGGGGTGTTCCCTTTTTGGGGATATGCCTCGGGATGCAGGTGGCGGTGATCGAATTTGCCCGGAACGTTCTTGGGTTTTCCGATGCACACTCCACCGAGTTTAACCCCGATACGACCCACCCGGTCATTGACCTCCTTCCTTCTCAGCGGGGAATGCGAAATAAGGGCGGTACGATGCGTCTTGGGAATTACCGCTGTCTCCTTGAGAGGTCCTCGCAGAGTTTTGCCCTCTACGGTCAAGAGGAGATATGGGAGCGACACCGCCACCGGTACGAGCTCAACGAGTATTTCGTGGACCAGCTTGAGAGGAAGGGCATGGTGATGGCAGGGTTCAACCCGGAGTACCAGGTTGTTGAGATTGTAGAGCTCCGGGAGCATCCCTTTTTCGTGGGTGTGCAGTTCCACCCCGAATTCAAGTCCCGTCCCAATCGTCCCCATCCGCTCTTTCTGGGATTTCTGAAGGCCTCGTATGATTTTCGCCAGAGGAGAGGACGAGCTTGAAACCCGCACCTGTTGGCATCATGGATTCCGGCATTGGTGGGTTCAGTGTGGTCCTCGAGATGCGCAAGCTCTTCCCTTCCTGCCCCATCGTTTACTTTGCTGACCCCCTGCATTTCCCCTATGGGGAGAAGCGGAAAGAGGAGCTTGCGCCAATTGTGCAGCCTGTTGTGGATTTTCTCGTTCACGGGATAAAAGTGGGACTTCTCGTTGTGGCCTGTGGGACGGTGAGCTCACTTCTTCTTCCGGAGCTTCGGGAAAAGTATGCCCTCCCGATGCTTGGCATTGTTGAACCGGCGTGCCGGGAAGCCCTGGCGATGGTTCGGGAGGGAGCGATAGGCGTTCTGGCCACCCGGGCAACCATCCGGGTGGGGGCCTTTCGCCAGACCCTTGCCCGTTCCCGGCCGGGAGTTGAAGTGGTTGAGGAGGCCTGGCCAGAGTTCATCGAGGCCGTGGAGGAAGGAGTGTTCGATACCCCTTCGTGGCGGTTCTGGGTACGGGAACGCCTTGAGGCGCTCTATGCCCGGGGTGTGCGGGGTGTCATCATGGGGTGCACCCATTTCGCCCTCATCAGCACTTTCTTCGAAGAGCTTGCCCAAGGGCTTTTCCCCATCGTGAATCCTGCGGTAAGTTGTGCTCGAGAGGTTGGGGAACTCCTACCCTTGGGCCAGCTTCAAGGACCAGGGCTTTTGACGGTCTTTGTGCGGGGAGACCGGGAAGGGTTTCTCCAGGTGATCGAGCGCTTCCGTTTCCCTCTGGAGATGGACGTGGTCTCCTTTGAGAACGCCTGCGGGTGGGTGGCCCATGCATGGGGATGAGAGCGCTGCTTACGTACTGTACTCCTACGCCAAGATCAACTGGTTCCTTGCGATACGAGGGCTTCGTCAGGATGGATACCACGATATCACCTCCCTCATGCAGCAGATTGAGCTTGCCGATGAAATTCATATCACTCTTGCTTCTTCAGACGCTTTCTGGTGCAACTTCTCAATCCCCCTGGGGGAGGATAGCCTCTTAAGGAGGACGGTTGACGTCCTGCGAGGGGCTTTCCCCAGGCTTTCCCGGATGCGTTTTGCCATCACGGTGAAGAAATCCATTCCTCCGGGGGGAGGACTGGGAGGAGGGAGCAGCAATGCCGCTGCACTTTTGCGGTTTCTCCCGCAACTTGCAGGGTATTGCCCCAGGCCCGAGGAGCTTGTGACGCTTTCTCTGTCCCTTGGTTCGGACATCCCCTTCTTTGTGGTTGGTGCTCCTTTCGCCCTGGTCGAGGGACGTGGGGAACGGGTCACGCCGCTTTCCTTCCCTCCACGCCGTCATCTGGTTCTCCTTTTCCCTCCTTTTCCCGTTTCCACTTCCTGGGCATACAGGAAATGGGATGAACGAAAACGCGGAAAGGGCTTCTTGATGGAGGAGAGGCTTGCCGCGTTTCTCAAAAGGCAGGACCCCGGGGGTATTGAGGAAGTCATATGGAATGACTTTGAGGAGGTTCTTTTTGAGGAGCACCCTGTGCTCCTCAAGTACCGAAATCTCCTCCTCGAGCTTGGGTGTCGGAAGGCTTTCCTCACAGGGAGTGGCTCAACGCTTGTGGGGGTTGTGGGAAGTAGGGAGGAGGGTGAAACGGTGGTCGACCGACTCCGAGGGCGAGGGTTGTCTGCACTCTGGACTGTGACTCGCTGTGGAGAACATGGAGGGGGGAACCATGCCTGATGCTGTGATTCTTGCAGGGGGAAGTCGGGACGGGGAGATTGAAAAAAAATTTGGCGTTCTCAACCGTGCTCTTCTTGTCATCCGGGGGAAATTTATGATAGAGTATGTTATAGACGCCCTCAGGAATGTATCCTCGATTGGAAGAATAGTTGTTGTCGGGCCGGTTCATGTGCTCCAGGCGCGGATTGGAACTCGAGTTGACGCTGTTGTCCCAGCAGGAGACGATCCTTTTGAGAGCACACTTAGGGGTCTTGAGGTTCTCAGGACACAGGAGAAGGTTCTCATAGCCACAAGCGACCTGCCCCTTCTCCGGGCCGAAGCGGTTCGGGATTTCCTTGCCCGGTGCACGGAAGTGACTGCGGATTTCTACTACCCCATAGTTCGGAGAGAGCACTACGAGGCCAGGATAGGGAAGGGGAAACGAACGTTTGTCTGCCTCAAGGAGGGATGTTTTACGGGGGGGAATTTGCTGCTTCTTGATCCCAGAGTGATGGAGGCAAAGAGGGACTGGATTGCTCGTGTTGTTGCTCTCAGGAAGAATCCTGTGGCCATCGCCCGGCTTTTAGGACTTGGGATTATCCTGAAGCTCCTTGTGCGGCGCCTCTCCATCCGTGACGTTGAGGATCGGGTGGAGCGCATTCTGGGGATGAGGGGTCGGGCGATCATCACACCTTATGCCGAAATCGGTTTTGACGTCGACCGGGTGGAGCACGTTGTTCTGGCTGAGAAACTCCTTGAGCGATAGAAGAGAGCGGGAGGAGGTTCACGTGGTGACCGAAAACAACCACATGGAAATCGTAACCGAAGAAAAAGAAGAAGAGAAGAAAGTCGAAATCCCTCAGTACACTCTGGCAGAGCTGAAGGCAAAAACGAACAGTGAGCTTGCCGAAATTGCTCAGAGCCTCGGCATTTCGGGCTATAGCCGGAAGCGGAAGAACGACCTCATCTTTGAGATCCTGAAAAAGGGTGCGGAGGCGAAAGGGTACCTTTTCAGTGAGGGGATTCTGGAAATCACCCCTGAAGGGTATGGGTTCCTGCGAACTGCCGATGACTTCACGCCAAGCGAGAACGATGTGTACGTTTCGCCCTCGCAGATCAAGCGCTTCGGCTTAAGTAGCGGGGACAAAGTTGCTGGTCAGGTTCGCCCACCCAAAGAGGGAGAACGGTACTACGCTCTTTTGCGTATCGAAGCGATTAACGACGAAGACCCAGAACAGGCGAAAAAACGTCCTCTCTTTGAGAATCTGACCCCCATTTTCCCGAATAAGCAATATGTTCTTGAGACAACGCCTGACGAGATTGCCACTCGCATCATCGATATCTTCGCCCCTATCGGGAAAGGGCAGCGGGGACTCATCGTTGCCCCACCTAAGGCCGGAAAAACGATTCTCCTTGAGAAAATCGCCAACGGCATTACCACGAACTATCCGGATGTCGTTCTGATTGTCCTCCTTATCGATGAGCGCCCCGAAGAAGTCACGCAGATGGAACGCTCGGTGAAAGGGTATGTCATTGCCTCGACCTTTGACCAGAAACCGGAGAACCACATCCGGGTAGCGGAGCTCACCCTGGAACGGGCGAAGAGGCTTGTCGAAGAGGGGAAAGACGTGGTGATTCTCCTCGACAGCATTACCCGTCTTGCCCGGGCCAACAACCTCGTTGTTCCCACAACCGGGAAAACCCTCTCCGGAGGGATTGATTCCTCCGCCCTCCACTGGCCAAAGCGATTTTTCGGTGCCGCAAGGAACATTGAGGAGGGTGGGAGTCTCACCATTATCGCCACAGCGCTCATCGACACCGGATCCCGCATGGACGAGGTCATCTACGAGGAGTTCAAGGGAACGGGGAATATGGAACTCCACCTGAGCCGTGCCCTGGCTGAGAGCCGCATTTTCCCGGCTATCGATATCCATCGCTCAGGAACCCGCCGAGAGGAGTTGTTGCTCAAAAAAGAGGACCTTGAGCGCATCTGGATGCTCCGGAGGCTCCTTGCCAATGTTGACCCCCAGGAGGCAACGCAGATGGTCATCGAACGCATGAAGAATACCCGTTCCAATCGGGAATTTTTGAAGATTATCGACCAGGTCCTGAAAACCTCACGGTAGCCGTCGGGCTCCGGAAAGGCCGTCTTAAAAAATTTCTCCCCTCCTATTGACACGCTTTTGGGAATCTTTTACAATGACCAATTGTCGGTTTGGGAGGGTGAAGATGCGGAATTCTTCTGCGGTGTTTGAGAGCTGACTCCAATTGAAATCCCCCGAAGGTGGTGTGATCAGTGAGCGTTGGTTACATTGAGAGGCGAAGTTTTGCGAAAATTCCTCCCTGTGCTGAGCTGCCGAACTTCATAGAAATCCAGAAGAAGTCCTTCGAATGGTTCCTCCAGAAAGATGTTCCCCCTGAAAAACGGAAGCGCCAGGGATTGCAGGAGGTCTTTCTGGAAATCTTCCCTATCCAGGATTTCACAGGAAAGTTCGTTCTGGAGTACCTCGGGTATCGACTGGAGGAGCCGCCGCTCAGCGTACGGGAGGCCAGAGAAAAGGGTCGAACGTATGCCGCGCCCCTGTACGTTCGCGTTCGCCTCATTGACCAGCACACCAACGAAATCAGAGAGCAGGACGTGTACATGGGCGATCTCCCGCTCATGACGGACAAGGGCACCTTCGTGGTGAATGGGGCCGAGAGGGTAGTGGTGACCCAGCTTGTTCGTTCCCCGGGGATGTTCTTCTCCCGGGAGGTGACGCCCACGGGAAGGGTGGAGTACGGCTTCAAGATTATCCCCAACCGGGGTGCGTGGCTGGAATTTGGCATTGATCCCGGGGATATCCTTTTTGTTCGGGTTGACAAACGGAGGAAAATCAACGCCTGTACGCTGGTGCGGGCTTTGGGATACAGCTCGAATGAGGAAATCCTTGCGCTTTTTGATTACCACAGCTTTATTCGAAAGACTCTGGAACGGGACCCTTCCTCGTCGACGAAAGAGGCCATTGTGGAGATTTTCCGTCGTCTTCGACCGAGTGAGCCCCCAACAGAGGAGAATACCCGGGATTTCATCAAGTACCTCTTCTTCAACCCCCGCCATTACGACCTTGGAGAGGTCGGCCGATACAAAATCAATAACAAGCTGAAGTTCGATGAACGAATCGTCGGGGTCGAGGAGCTCGTGGCGGCTGAGGACCTGGTCATCGACCTTTGGGAGAAGCGCTGCGTGCGGAGTATAGAGAGCCTTGGAGAACACTTCAACCCGGAAAGGTACCAAGTTGTGCTCCGCACCGGTGACCGTATCAGCCGGAGAATTGCCCAGGAGATTGAACGACTCAACGAAGAGTACCCTATCGAATACGTCACGGTCCTGAACAATGAAGGTCTTCCCGTGAAGGTCTATATCGAGACCGATGATACCCTCGAGGTTCTCTCCGACGACCTTGAAGGGCGGGTGGTCAGTCGGAACGTCCTTGACCCGGAGACCGGACGGGTCCTGGTCCCAAAGGAAACGGTCCTGACCCTGGAGGTCATTCGGGATCTCCGGGAAATCGGCATTACTAGGATCTGGGTGAAGAAAGGACGGACCCTTGCCCCTGAGGATGTGGTGGGAGGTATCCGGTATCTCCTCAACCTCATCGATGGCATCGGATATAGCGACGACATTGACCATCTGGGGAACCGTCGAGCTCGCCTTGTGGGAGAGCTTCTGCAGAATCAGTTCCGCACCGGCCTTCTGCGGGTGGAGAAGGTCATCCGTGAGCGCATGACCATCCAGCCGGATACGGAATCCCCGACACCCCAGAGTCTCATCAACGTCCGGCCTGTCATTGCTGCCCTGCGGGAGTTCCTGGGTTCGAGTCCTCTTTCCCAGTTCATGGACCAGGTGAATCCTCTCTCTGAACTCACTCACAAGCGGAGGCTCAGTGCTCTTGGCCCTGGAGGCCTGAGCCGGGAGCGAGCGGGGTTTGAGGTCCGGGACGTGCACTACACCCACTATGGTCGGATGTGCCCCATTGAGACGCCGGAAGGACCGAATATCGGTCTCATCACCTCTTTGTGCATCTACGGTCGGGTGAATGAGTACGGCTTCATCGAAACGCCGTACCGGCGGGTTGTCAATGGGAAGGTGACGAACGACATCGTGTACCTGACGGCTGATGAAGAGGACCGGTACTACATCGCCCCTTCTGACACAAAGCTCAATGACGATGGGTTCATTGCCGCGGATCAGGTGGTGGTTCGCTTCCGGGGGAAAATCATAGAGGTGCCCAGGGACCGGGTGGACTTTATGGACGTCTCGCCCCAGCAGATTCTCAGTGCTTCTGCTTCACTCATTCCCTTCCTGGAGCACAATGACGCCAACCGGGCACTCATGGGGGCCAACATGCAGCGGCAGGCTGTGCCGCTCCTTGTCCCCCATCCTCCCTACATTGGCACAGGGATGGAGTACAAGGTTGCCCAGGATTCGGGGGCCACGGTCACGGCCAGAAGAGCTGGAAGGGTGGTCTTTGCCGATTCCACCCGAATTGAGATTGAGGCAGAGGACGGAACAAGGGATGTGTACTACCTCGATAAGTTCCAGCGTTCCAACCAGAGTACCTGCATCAACCACCGACCCATTGTCCGCAAGGGGGATTACGTCAGGGAGAACCAGATCATTGCCGATGGCCCGTGCACGAGCATGGGTGAGGTTTCCCTGGGGCGGAACGTTCTTGTGGCCTTCATGCCCTGGGAGGGAGAAAATTTCGAGGACGCTATCGTCATCAGTGAGCGCCTGGTGAAGGAGGATATCTTTACCTCCATTCACATAGAGGAGTACGAGGTTGAGGCAAGGGATACGAAGCTTGGTCCTGAGGAAATCACCCGGGATATCCCGAACCTCAGCGAAGAAGCCCTGCGCAATCTCGACGAAGACGGCATCATTCGTATTGGTGCCGATGTGAAACCCGGGGATATTCTTGTGGGCAAAGTAACTCCAAAGGGTGAGACTGAGCTCACCCCTGAGGAAAAGCTGCTCCGGGCCATTTTTGGAGAGAAGGCCAGGGAGGTTCGCGATACATCGCTTCGGGTGCCCCACGGAGAGTACGGGAAGGTCATCGATGTGAAGGTGTTCTCCCGGGAGAACGGGGATGAGCTGGCCCCCGGGGTCAATAAGCTTGTGAAGGTGTACGTTGCCCAGAAGCGGAAAATCACCGTAGGAGACAAGATGGCTGGACGGCACGGGAACAAGGGGGTCATTGCCCGAATCCTCCCGGAAGAAGATATGCCCTATCTCCCCGATGGTACACCTGTGGACATCGTCCTCAATCCCCTTGGGGTTCCGTCGAGGATGAACATCGGGCAGATTCTTGAAACCCACCTGGGGTGGGTGGCGAACAAGGAGCGAAGATTCCTGGCCAGCCCTCCCTTTGACGGTGCCCGAGAGGAAGAGATCCTTGAGGCCATGAAGAACACCAGGACTCCTGAGGGGAACGTTCCCTTTGAGGAGTTCTTCGACCACAGGGTGTCTCCGGATCTCTGTCTCTTCCCTCAGGGGAAGACAGTGCTCTACGACGGTCGGACCGGTGAACCCTTTGATAACGAGGTGACCGTGGGCTACATCTACATGATGAAGCTTGCCCACCTTGTGGAAACTAAGATTCACGCCAGATCCACAGGACCGTATTCGCTGGTGACGCAGCAGCCTCTCGGTGGGAAAGCCCAGTTTGGTGGACAGCGTTTCGGTGAGATGGAAGTGTGGGCTCTGGAGGGCTACGGTGCGGCGTATACGCTACAGGAAATGCTCACCGTGAAGTCCGACGATATTGCCGGAAGGGTGAAGGCCTATGAGGCCATTGTCAAGGGGAAGAACGTATTGCAGCCGTCACTCCCGGAATCCTTCAAAGTACTCGTGAAGGAACTCCAGAGTCTCTGTCTGAGCGTGAAGATTTTTGATGCGAAAGGGAGAGAGATCTCCCTGGAGGAGATGGAGAGCGCCGAGGAAGAAGTCCCACACCTTGGCGTGAATCTCCAGGGTCGAGAGAAAAAGTAAAAGAAGGGGGAAGAGTCCTTGGTGGACGTCAACGACATCAGGGCAATGCAAATTGGGTTGGCTTCTCCCGAGGAGATTCGCAAGTGGTCTCACGGGGAAGTGAAGAAGCCCGAAACCATAAATTACCGTACCCTGAAGCCGGAAAAAGACGGCCTGTTCTGCGAGAAAATCTTTGGTCCCAC
The DNA here is from genome assembly GCA_028275365.1 of Candidatus Caldatribacterium sp. GTDB lineage: Bacteria > Atribacterota > Atribacteria > Atribacterales > Caldatribacteriaceae > Caldatribacterium. The sequence goes on along the minus strand of JAPWUU010000026.1, from coordinate 6,950 downwards.
GAAGGATTGGGAGTGCTACTGCGGGAAGTACAAGAGGGTTCGGGACAAGGGGATTGTCTGTGACCGCTGCGGGGTGGAGGTCACCCGTGCTTCGGTCCGGAGAGAACGCCTCGGCCACATCGAGCTCGCGGCTCCGGTATCACACATCTGGTACTTCAAAAGCATCCCGAGCAAAATGGCCCTCCTTCTTGGGATTCTTCCCAAGAACCTGGAGAAGGTGCTGTATTTTGCCTCGGGGAGGAAGCGCGAGGATTGCTACAAGGTTATCGACCCAGGTTCGACCAATCTCGAGGCCGGGACGACCATCCGTGAGACGGAATACAAGATTTACAGTAAGTACGACCCCGCCTTCAGGGCAGAACTCGCCCACCGGATCACCGAAGTTCATACCTTACCGTTCTCTATTGGTGACCGCTTGAGCCTGAAAGACTACGCCCGGTATCGTTCCAAGTACCGGGAGAGTTTTACGGTGGAGCAGATTGATGAGAACACCTTCGAGGTCGTTGATATCCGGGCTTTTCCGTACCAGCGGGATGACGAGCTCTCTGAATCGGAAGTCAACGAGCTTCGGGAAACCTTTGGGAATCTCTTTGAGGAGACCATCCTTTCTGAAACGGTGGAGGAACCCTGTTACATTGTGATCAACCCCGGACAGACGGGGCTCAAGACCGCCCAGATGATTCTTGAAACCGAGGCAAAACTCCTCTCCCGATACGATCCCGAGTTCAGAGCAGGGGTGGGTGCCGAGGCGGTTCGGGAGATTCTGAAGAGCCTCGATCTCCAGCAGCTGGCCCGGGACCTCCGCAAGGAGCTTAGGGAGGCAACGGGGCAAAAGGCCAAAAAGCTCATCAAACGTCTCCAGGTTGTTGAGGCCTTCCTGAAGTCAGGAAATCGCCCGGAATGGATGATTCTTGAGGTTATCCCCGTGCTTCCGCCGGATCTGCGGCCTATGGTACAGCTTGATGGTGGGCGGTTTGCCACCTCAGACCTCAACGACCTCTACCGGAGGGTCATCAACCGCAACAATCGGCTCAAGCGCCTTTTGCAACTCGGAGCACCAGAAATTATCGTCAAGAACGAGAAGCGCATGCTCCAGGAGGCTGTTGACGCCCTCTTCGACAATGGTCGCCGGGGTCGCCCTGTTCTCGGGCCGGGGAACCGTCCGCTGAAGTCTCTGAGCGACATGCTCCGGGGCAAGAAGGGTCGGTTCCGTCAGAACCTTTTGGGGAAGCGGGTGGACTATTCTGGTCGATCGGTCATTGTGGCTGGACCGAGGCTCCGCTTTGACCAGTGTGGCCTCCCCAAGAAAATGGCTCTGGAGCTTTTCAAGCCCTTTGTTATGAAAAAGCTCGTGGATAAGGGGCTGGCCCATAATATCAAGAGCGCCAAGAAAATGGTGGAGAAAGCCAGAGAGGAGGTCTGGGGTGTCCTTGAAGAGGTGATTGCCGAACACCCGGTGCTCCTGAACCGGGCACCAACGCTTCATCGCCTCAGCATTCAGGCGTTTCAGCCGGTGCTCATCGAGGGGAACGCCATTCAGCTCCATCCTCTGGTGTGCCCGGCGTTCAACGCCGACTTTGACGGTGACCAGATGGCGGTTCATGTACCGCTCTCTGCAGAGGCTCAGGCGGAATCGCAAATTCTCATGCTCTCCTCGCACAACATCCTCTCTCCAGCGCACGGAAAACCCATCGCGGTTCCGACCCAGGACATGGTCCTCGGATGCTACTACCTCACCCTTCTTGGGGCCAGAAGAGAGCCGATGAAGAGGTTCTACAGCATTGATGAAGCGCTCATGGCCTATGAGTTCGGTAAGGTGGACCTTCATGAGCCGGTATTCATCCGGGAAGTGACCGCGAAGCACCCTGAAGTTCTGGAGACCACGGTCGGGCGGGTTATTTTCAACGGCCTTCTGCCGGAGGGGATGCCCTACTACAACGAGCCGGTGACCAAGAAGAAGCTCTCGGATATTGTGGACCTCTGTTACCGCAAATTCGGCAACAAAGTCACGGTGGAGATGCTTGACCGGATTAAAGAGGCAGGATTCCACTACGCCACGAAATCCGGAGCCACCATTAGCGTCCTCGATCTTGAGATTCCTCCGGAAAAAGAGCACATCATTGAAGAGGCTACCCGCCGTGTCGAGGAAATCAATGAGCACTACAATCAGGGGCTTATTACGGCCGAGGAACGAGAGCAAAAGGTTGTGGATATCTGGACGGATGCGGCGAACAAGATTGCCGATGCCATCCTTGAAGTCCTCCCCGATTTCAACCCGGTGAACATGATGGCCACCTCCGGTGCTCGAGGGAGCGTGCGCCAGGTGAGCCAGCTCTGCGGCATGCGGGGACTTATGGCTGACCCGTCAGGACGCATCATCGAGTACCCCATCAAGGCGAACTTCCGTGAGGGATTGAGTGTACTGGAGTACTTTATCTCGACCCATGGAGCGCGGAAGGGCCTTGCGGATACCGCCCTGCGGACGGCTAAGTCCGGTTACCTTACCCGTAGGCTCGTGGACGTAGCTCAGGACGTTATCGTCCGGGAGGAAGACTGTGGTACGGACGACGGTATTCTCCTTGAGGACTTGAGGGACGAAAACGACAACATCGTCGAGTCGTTTGAGGAACGGGTTCTCGGGAGAATTGCTCTCCGGGACATTGTGGATGCCGCCACCGGGGAGGTTATTGTTCGGGCTGGAGAGGAGATTGACGAACAGGCAGTTGAAGAACTTCGCAGGCGCAACATCCGTCAGGCTTGGGTACGGTCCGTTTTGACCTGCCGGACGAAACACGGTGTCTGTGCCAAGTGCTACGGGCGGAACCTTGCCACCGGTCGTCTGGTGGACGTGGGTGAAGCTGTCGGTATCGTGGCGGCACAGTCCATCGGAGAACCAGGAACACAGCTCACCATGAGGACTTTCCATACCGGCGGTGTGCGTATTGCCGGGGAGGACATCACCCAGGGTCTTCCGAGAGTCGAGCAGCTCTTTGAGGTGCGAAAACCCAAGAAGGCGGCCATCCTTTCTGATGTAGACGGTGTGGTGGAGAAGATTGAGGTTATTGGCAACCGCCGGAAAATCTATGTCCGGCCGAGCGAGGATGAAGAGAACCAGGAGGTCCGGACTTACTTCGTCCCTCATGACGTGAAGATTGCGGTGACCGAGGGTGACCGGGTTCGGGCTGGGGATCGCCTCACCCTTGGCCCCATAAACCCGAAGGATATCCTGAGGATTAAGGGTATCAGAGCAGTGCAGAAGTACCTCCTTGAGGAGATCCAGTCGGTCTATATCTCCCAGGGTGTGACCATTAACGACAAGCACATCGAAATCATCATCCGTCAGATTGCCCGCCTCAACAAGATTATGGTGGAGAACGCCGGAGACACCAATCTCCTTTCCGGAGAAATGGTCTTCGTTGAGGACTTTGAAAGGGAGAACGCCCGTGTTCTTGAAGAAAATGCCCTGCTGAAGGAGAAAGCCCAGGAACTCCTTGAGGGGTGTGTCCTTGAGGAGCATGTTCTTGATGTTTCGGGGAACACACTCTTCACAAGAGGCAGAGTCCTTGAAGCTCAGGACATCGAAATTTTGCTCTCCAGTGAGTGCCGACCCTTCCTGGTTCGAAAAGACGGAGTGCTCTTTCGGGTTCTGAGGGGCCAGAAGAACCTCGAAAGCGAGCTCCTCAACCGCATGTGCGTTGAAGAGGTTCGGGAACCATCTGGGAAAGTTCTCGTCAAGGCGGGAGAGGTTCTGAAGGAACCGCTCCTTGAACGGCTTGGTGAGATTGGTCCTCTCCGGCTCCGGGTGAGGGAACAGGCGACCTGGGAAAGGCTTCGGGGAACCATTCTCGCTGAGGACGTCCTCGATCCGGAGACTGGAAAGGTTCTCCTTTCTGCCAACACGCGCCTGGATCAGAACGAAATCGCCCTCCTTGAGGAACACGACGTCGAGCGAGTCGCCGTCTGGAAGAACGTTCGCGTCTTCCCGGTGAAGGAGAGCCTTGTGCGGGTGCTCCGGGAAGAGATTCTGAACAAGGAAGTAGCAAGAGACATTGTCAGTCCCCAGACCGGAGAAGTCATCATCCAGGCAGGCCAGGCCATAAGCAGGAGCGTTGCCCGCCGGCTTGTTGTGGAGGGTATCAAGGAGGTTCCCCTGAGTGACGGTCGCTTCTTCTCCATCGAGGGGAGGCTTATTGAGCTCCTTGAGAAGGAAGTGGTTGGGAAGGTTGCTGCTCAGGACATCGTCGTTGGTGCAAACGGCGATGTGCTGGTGAAGGCCGGAGAGGTCATTGACCGGGATGACGTGGTGAAGATTGCCGAAGATAACGTGGGCTTTTTGCTCCTCAGGGATGCGGAGGGGGAAAAGGAGATACGAACCTTGGTGGAGGAGGTTGTGTACCTTCCCGGGCTCAAGCAGGTCGCTACGGGACGACCTGTGGCTCTGGGCATCACCAAGGCGTCCCTTGCCGTGGATAGCTTCCTCTCCGCGGCATCGTTCCAGCAGACCACCCACGTTCTTGCCGATGCTGCGATCAAAGGGAAAGTCGATGAGCTTATCGGGTTGAAGGAGAACGTCATCATCGGAAAACTCATCCCGGCAGGCACGGGGTACGAGAAATACCGGAGGATTCGTCTCTCCACGGAGAAAGAAGAGACCGTGGCGGAGGCGGAGGCGTTCTCGGAAGAGGGCTTTGATCTCCGCGAACTCATGGGCATGGATGAGTCCCGGGAGTTTCCGCCGGAAGAGGAATTTGAGGAAGAGGAGGAATTTGCAGAAGAGGAGGAGTTCGACTTTGAAGTCGATGAAGACATCGACGAAGCCGATGGGGAATTGACATGAGCGTGTCGTGCTGTTACAATTCCTCTGTCGCTTTTGGCTATGGGGCTTGAGGAACTGCGAACCGCAAAAAGAGTTGTGGGCATGCGGGAAACTCAAAGAGCCATAGAGCGGGGGAGGGCGAAGAAGGTTTTCGTTGCCCTCGATGTCGATGCTCCGATTCGAGAGGCAATTGTCACCCTGGCCAGAGCGAAGAATGTTCCTGTAGAATACGTGGAGAACGCCCGGGAACTCGGCAGGGTGTGCGGCATCGAGGTTCGCTCTTCCTGTGCCGCCATTGTGGAAGAGCAAAAAGATTAGAGGAGGATGATTCATGCCGACGATTAACCAGCTTGTTCGTGAGGGGAGGAAGAAACCCAAAAGCCGGAGTGGTGCTCCGGCTCTGAAGGGGTCACCCCAGAAACGAGGGGTGTGCACTCGAGTCTGGACCATCACTCCGAAGAAGCCGAACTCGGCGTTGCGGAAAGTTGCTCGCGTCCGCCTGACCAATGGCATGGAGGTTACTGCGTACATTCCGGGTATCGGTCACAACCTCCAGGAACACTCCATCGTCCTCATCCGGGGAGGTCGTGTGAAGGACCTTCCTGGAGTGCGGTACCATGTCATTCGGGGAGCCCTGGATGCGGCCGGTGTGGAGAACAGAAGACAGGGTCGTTCAAAATACGGGGCAAAGAGGCCGAAGTCATAAGGAGTGTGAAGAACTTTGCCGAGAAAAGGTCCTGTTCCGAAAAGGGAAATCGCTCCCGATCCCCTGTACAATAACGTCGATGTGGCAAAGCTCATCAACAAGGTGATGAAAGACGGGAAAAAGAGCATCGCGGAGAAAATCGTCTACGGGGCTTTTGACCTCATCCGGGAAAAGACCAGGCGCGATCCTCTCGAGGTTTTCTACCAGGCACTGAACAACGTCATGCCCCTTGTGGAGGTTCGTCCCCGCCGGGTGGGCGGAGCCAACTACCAGGTTCCCATTGAGGTTCGGCCCGACCGGAGCAAGAGCCTCGGTTTGCGATGGCTCGTCCAGTATGCCCGGGAACGTCAGGGGAGGAGCATGATCGAGAAACTCGCCCAGGAAATTATGGATGCGGCGAATGGTACCGGTGGTGCGGTGAAAAAACGCGAGGATACCCATCGCATGGCTGAAGCAAACAAGGCCTTTGCCCACTACCGGTGGTTCTGAGGGAGGTTTGAGAGAAGGCGTGAGTAAAGCGATGAATAGAGTTCAGCAGAATTTCCAGACCTTTGGGGATTACGCCATATCCCAGGTTCGCAATATCGGCATCATGGCTCACATCGACGCGGGGAAAACGACCGTCACGGAACGCATCCTCTACTATACCGGGAAAATCCATCGCATGGGAGAGGTCCACGAGGGGACGGCCACCATGGACTTTCTCCCTCAGGAACAAGAGCGAGGAATCACAATAAGCTCAGCGGTGACGACGTGTTTCTGGCGGGATTGCCGCATTAATATCATCGATACGCCAGGGCACGTGGACTTCACCGTAGAGGTGGAACGAAGCCTCCGGGTGCTTGATGGGGCCATTGCGGTGTTCTGTGGTGTGGGAGGGGTGGAACCCCAATCTGAAACCGTCTGGCACCAGGCCGACAAGTACCGGGTTCCACGCGTTGCTTTTGTCAACAAGCTCGATCGCGTTGGGGCGGATTTCTACGCAGTGGTGAAGGCCATTCGGGAGAAGCTCAACGCCAACGCCCACCCTGTGCAGATTCCCATAGGGAAAGAGACGGATTTCGTGGGTGTTGTGGATCTCATAGAGATGAAGGCGTACTTCTACGACGTCGATGAGACTGGTGCCACGTACCGGGTGGAGGACGTTCCTTCCGAACTCCTCCAGGAGGCCCAGAGAGAGCGGGAACGGCTGATTGAGGCCCTTGCGGAGATTGACGAGGAAGTTCTTGTCCGATACCTCGAAGGGGAAGACCTTCCACCTGAGCTTTTGCGTGAGGCCATCCGCAGGGGAACCATTGCCGGGAAGTTCGTTCCCGTTCTTGGTGGATCGGCCCTGAAGAACAAGGCCATCCAGCCGCTCCTTGATGCTGTGGTCTTTTACCTCCCTTCGCCCCTGGACCTTCCACCAGTCAAGGGGTTCCATCCTGA
>JAPWUU010000106.1 GCA_028275365.1 Candidatus Caldatribacterium sp. | reverse complement strand
GTCGGGGTCCCAGGAATTCCCTAAGAAGCGGGACGTCAACCACAAAGGGACCCTGCTCCCCCGAGGCTATGCGTTTGGCCACCTTCCGGCACACCGAAGCAATGTTTCGTTCAAGCTGCCGTACCCCCGCCTCTCGTGTGTACTCCCGGACAATGGTGAGGATGGTCTCATCGGGGATATGCAACAAGTCCTCCGGAATACCGTTCTCCCGGCACTGCTTTGGGATAAGGTAACGCCTGGCAATAACCAGTTTGTCCTGGTCCGTGTACCCTGAGAGGAAAATCAACTCCATCCGGTCAAGAAGGGCCGGAGGAATGGTGTCGACCACGTTAGCCGTGGCAATGAAAAGAACCCGGGAGAGGTTGAAGGGAACTCCAAGGTAATGGTCCACAAAGGCCTCATTCTGTTCAGGGTCAAGAACCTCAAGGAGTGCCGCTGCCGGATCCCCCCGAAAATCTGCACCAATCTTGTCAATCTCATCGAGCATGAACACGGGGTTGTTCGTTCCCGCTCTGCGAAGACCCTGGATGATTCTCCCCGGCATTGCCCCAACGTAGGTACGCCGATGTCCCCGAATCTCGGCTTCATCCCGAACACCACCAAGGGAAATCCGTACGAACTTCCGCCCTAAGGACCGGGCAATAGACTTCCCAAGCGAAGTCTTCCCGACCCCGGGAGGACCCACAAAGCAGAGGATCGGACCTTTGAGGTCTTTCTTCAACTGACACACGGCGAGGTACTCAAGGATACGCTCCTTGACCTTCTCAAGGTCATGGTGGTCTTCATCGAGGATTTTCCGGGCAAGTTCCACGTCAAGGGTGTCCTCGGTGCTCTCATTCCAGGGGAGCTCGAGAATCCAGTCAATGTAGTTCCGGATAACCGGGTACTCAGGGGAGGTGGTAGGGATATGCGAGAGGCGGTCGAGCTCTTTCTCCACCTCCTCCTCTACTTCTGGAGCAAGGCCCAAAGCTTTGATTTTTTCCCTGAGCCTGGTGATCTCGCTTCCCCGTTCATCGAGTTCCCCAAGCTCCCGCTGGATGGCCTTGAGCTGCTCCCGCAGGAAATACTCCCGCTGGGTCTTGGCCATCTCTTTCTGAATCTGAGCCTGAATTTTACTCCCAATCTGGAGGATTTCGAGTTCCCGTGTCAGGTAGTAAGCAACCTTCTTCAACTTTTCCACAAGGTCGAAAGAGGCAAGAACATCCTGTTTCCCAGCAACATCAAGGTTCAGGTTAAAGGCCACAAAATGGGCAAGGCGCGCGGCTTCCTTGATGTTCATCGCCGCTACAAAGGCCTCTTTAGGCAGATACGGCGCAAGTTCGACAACCTTCTGGAAAAGACTGAGAATATTGCGTTTCAGAGCCTCCACCTCGTCCGTGCGGATGTCCTCGGTGCGGACGACCTCAATGCGGGCAACGGGGTATGGCTCCCACCGCACCCACTCCTTGATCACAAACGTTGCCAGCCCAAAGACGAGAATCTGAATCGCCTCTTCGGGGAGCCGGAGCATGCGGGAGATTCTCCCCACGACTCCAACCTCGTAAAGGTCTCGCGGCTCAAGAGGCCTGTCTCCGGGTTTTTCCCGAAGGGCAACGACACCAACGATTTTATCCTTGAGGACTGCTTCATGGACAAGGCGAACCCAGGTCTCCCCTTGAACCACCCAGGGGAAGGCAATCTCCGGGAAAAGCACGTTGTCCTCAAGGGGAAGGACAGGAATTTCCTCAGGAAATTCCCAGTCTCGCTTTTCGGAAGACGGCAACATTCGTTCCAGAAGCTCTACTGGTTTCTCTTCCTCAAAAAGCGCAGGCCATTCTTCCGACCACATACTCATGCCCCCTCGTCAATCGGCACCCGTCGTTCCCAGATGTGTTTTTTGGGGCATTCAATGACCAGAAACCCATTCCGATACCTTGCCCGCACTGCCGCATCCTCGATATCCTCTTCAAACTCGATTTCCCGGTAAAAAGGGCCGAAATGGATTTCCATGAGATAGTAATCCCGCTTCGGTGGAGAGGGGATTTCCCGACGCTCCCCCCGAACCACAAGCTTTCTCCCCTGGATAAAGATTTCTACCTCCTTCGGATCCACCCCGGCAAGCTCCACCACAACGAAAAAGGCAACATCGGTCTCAAAAACATCACAGGCAGGGACCCAAGGCTCCTCAGCAAAAGGAGCAAAACTCGGTCTTTTGCCAGCAATATGCTCCACAAACTTCTGCATCTCCCGCTGCATAGAGAAGAATTCTTCCCAAAGAGCATCAAACTGCCCCATAGCCTCCTCCATCAAAAAACCACCAGAATGCGCTGGAGAGCATACCTCGCTCCGCGAACCGCCGGCTCGAATTCAATCCGAACGGTGTTTTTCCCAAGCTCAAGAAACGGCGCCAGGGAAACAATCTGAACCTCCAGGGGACCACCCCTGCCTCCCTGCACTGCTCCAGCGAAGCCCAACTTCCCATTCACATACACCCTGAGAGTACCCCTGTCTTCTGCTCTCCCCCACAGACACAGCGCTCCTTCCTGAAGAGGCTGGGAGAGGAAAAACGTTCCCTCGACAAAACCGTCTACAGCCAAAAGCAGGGAGAATACAGGATTTGGAGAGAATCCCTTCCCAATATCTCCCTGATACACAAGGTCCTCAAGGTTGGTCTTTACCTTGCCGTTACTCACGTCGAGGAAATAGAAACCTTCTCCCAGATAAATGCCTGCTCCACTTACCGTTCCACTCGCATATCCCTGGGAGGGAGAAAACCTCGCCGTTCCGTCGAAGAACACCTGGATTTCCACGCTCTCCTGCACCTCCACCTGGGGAGCGAAAAAGCGATTCCTTGCCCTCCCTGAAGCATCCGTAACCGTCTCGTTCTGCTCGAAGCTCCCCATATTCGCCCTCCAGCGAAGGGTCTCCCCCTCAAGGGGTTTCCCCCGAACATCCTGAAGGACAGCCACAAAATCGATGACTTCGCCTGAGCCCAGGTGGAAAGCTTTTGGTGACAGCTCAAGGACAGTGAGCATGCGCTCTGCCCTCACGATAAGGCGCGCCTCTTCAAAGGACGACCCGTACACCATGTCTCCATCAAAACTTGCCCGAATCGTTACCTCCTGATCCTCTAGAAGCGCAGGAGCAGTATACCATACCTCCGAAAACCCCGAAGTGTTCGTGAAAGTCTGGTATCTATCGAGCTTTCCCGCACTGACCTCCCACTGGATGCGACGATTCACCAGCGCATTGCCCACCTCATCTCCAAGGAAGACCCGAAGCCTTACCCTTGCCCCTGGAGCCACCTCCTGGGGAACCCGATCAAAACGGAGAAACGATGGTGCAAGGACACGTTCTCTTGTCACGGTAATGGCACAGTGTTGCACATGGATGTCTTCTCCAAGGAGCGATCGCAGCTTTGTCGGTCGTCGCATGGCCTCAACAAGAAGCCGATCCGGTATCCTCTTTGGGGTCAGCACCATCAGGAATCGTTCTGTCCCCTCAGGACCCGTAACCGTTCCGTAAATCTTCTGCGAGGACCCCGCGACGAAAAATTCGTTGTTCCTCAGGATACGCGCCTCCCCCTGAGGGCTATAGTCGAAAACACTCACGTACCCATCTCTCTCGCTGGCAAGAGAAAGAACAATTGGATCCCCGGGTCTATAGAGGCCGAAATTCCCCCGGTCAGGCTCTATGCTCACGAAGGGGGAGGTCTCAATTCGGGGGATTTCTTCGAGTTCTGAGAATGCAACCTCAAAGGTGAACGGTTTCCCCCAGGCAGAAGCCCAGCTCAAAAGCCCCACAAACAGCACGAGATACCATCCCCAGTATCGCA
>JAPWUU010000105.1 GCA_028275365.1 Candidatus Caldatribacterium sp. | reverse complement strand
CAAGCGTTTCTCTCCCCCTTTACGCCCTCAATGGCTACCTCTTCATCGGCCGTCCCAAAAACCCACACTCCTTCAGGCACCCACAGTGCCCGAGACAGCAAAATCACCGGAGGGGTTCGGTCACAGAGGATGTTGCTTTGGAACACTTCCCTCCCTTCAAGCACAACAAGAAGGACGTTCTCCCCCTCCTCAAGGGGAAGCTCAAGCACAACCTCCCTCTCCTTGTGATATCGGTCCTCCATTAAGGTTTTGCCGTTCAGCACAACGAGGAAGGATCCCCGTACGGCAAAGCGAAAGGGAACACGAAAATCAGAAACACAGGAAGGCGGGGCAAAAAGAACCCGGAAAGAGGGCAAGACCTCTGCAATACCCTGTGGCGTCGCGGGGCCTCCCGGCATCAGCACAGGGAAGCTCGCAAGCCTCCTTATCCCCCGACCGATGACTTCAACCACCTCGGTGCAGGGAAAATCCGGAGCCCGGTACCAGCCATCCTGGGTGATGGTCCCGTACCGGGCGCTCCAGAAAAGTGGAAAAGAGCAGCTTCCCTGGCAGGCGACCCGGAAGTGGAACTCCTCCCCGCAGAAAAGATGCGACGGCGCATTGATAATGGTAAAATCCCAGCCCGAATTACAGGATACCGCAAAAAGGACTATCCCAAGAACGAAAACGATACTGAGAACATTCCGCATAGACTGCAAAAACACCGGCACAGGGACTTTCTTGAATTCTACAGGAGAGAAGAAGCGCCTGTCAACGACTCGGATCCAGAAAACACCTAAGGGGAGCCAGGTGTTCCCTGGCCCCCCTTAGGTGCAAGGAGGGGAAAGACTTCTAATAGGAGGTGCTAGTGGGGTACTCTTTTCACTTTTCAGGAAGAATTATATAGAGGACCCCCCTTGACGTCAAGGGGGGTCGGGGAAAATTTCCGGGCAATATCTACACCCTGAAATGGGCCACAGATTGCGTCAGCTCTTCAGCAAGCTGCGCGAGTGCCTTGGCAGAAGCGGCAACCTCTTCTAAAGCTGCACTCTGCTCCTCAGTGGAAGCCGAAACCTCCTCGCTTGAAGCGGCGTTCTCCTCCGCAATGGCAGCAAGAGCAGCAATTCGTTCAGCCATGGTTTGCAGGCTTTGGGTGATCTCCTCAACGGCGTTACCGATATTCCCCGAGAGCGTACCCGCCTCTTCCTGAGCCCGGACAATCTCCTGCTGGGTGCGCTCCAGTGCCTCCGCTGCCCTGGCAATACTGGTGATACTCTGAACAACCTTCTCAATCGCTCCGAGGATTTTCCGGAAGCTCGAGGCGATGTTCTCACCCCTCCTGACCCCTTCGCCGACCTCGCCCTGGGCTTTCTCCATCCGCTGCACCGCTACCTGGGTGTCCTTCTGGATCTCCGCAATGAGGGCAGCAATCTGCTGAGCAGCCTGGGCCGAGCCCTCAGCGAGTTTGCGCACCTCTTCAGCCACAACGGCAAAGCCCCTTCCGGCCTCTCCGGCTCGAGCAGCCTCAATCGCCGCGTTCAGAGCAAGGAGGTTCGTCTGTTCAGCGATTCCGGTGATGACATCTACAATCTTCCCGATTTCCTGGGAACGGGTTTCAAGCTGTGCAATGCCCTGACCCACTTCCTGAGTCACCGAGGCGATGGAGGAGATGGTCTCAAGAAGATGCGTCAGAAGCTCCTGGCCCCTTTGGGCTTCTTCTCCGGTTTCACGACCTTCCTGCATGGTACGCTCAACTTCTCTGCGCATTTCCGCAAGCGCTCGGGTGTTCTCCTCAAGCCGTTCATCAAGGACGGTCTGGAAAAGATGCGTGCTTTTCTGGCTTGCTTCCCGTATCCTGAGGGCCTGACCGTGAATACCCCTGGCATCCTCGCCGAGACGGCTCAGCTCCTCTCCCTGTCGACTTGCCCCGTGAGCAACCTGAGAGATGGTCTGGGCGATCTCCTGCGTGGCTTTCGAGACCTCTTCCGTAGAAGAGTAGAGATTCTGGCTTGAAGAAGAAAGCTTTCCCGCAGCGTCGATAATCCTCTGAACCGTTGCTCTGAGGCTGGTCATCATCTCCATAAAGGCCTGGCCCAGAACTCCAAGTTCATCTTGTGAAGAGAGGTCGCAGAAAGCGGTGAGATCCCCCTCCTGTCCCAGGCGGGCAAGATGCATAAGAGCCTGGAGAGGTCTTGTGATGCTCCGGGTGGTCATAAGGGAAAGCACCAGCGAGACAACAACCGCAAGGACAATAAGGAACAGGGCAAAGCGCTGATTTTGCTGGAAATTGCTGTACGCTTCTTTGCGGTCTTCATCGGCCAAACGGAGGTTCACCTCCGTCAGCTGGTCGAGGAAATTCCGCATTGCTTCAAACTTCTCTTTCGCCTGCCCCAAGGTGAGGTCGATGGCCAGAGTACGCCCCTCACGGGTATCGGCCTTTCTCCCCTCCACGATCTGGCGGGAAAGCCCCACCCACTCGGCCCTGGCCCGCTCGTACTCTGCAGCGAGCTTCTCCTCTTCAGGATGCTTCGGCAACGCCCTGTACTTCTCCCACCGTTCCTCAGATTGCTTGAGATTCGTTTCGTAGTCCTCAAGGAGTTTTTGGAAGACCTCTGAATCCGTCTTGGCAAAGATCATGGACCGCTCGGCCACAAGAAGCTGCTGCAGGTCTCGGTCGATTTCGAGGATATAGTCCAGGGCTGGCAGGCGAACGGTATGAATTTCCTCGAGATTCCGGTAAATATTCCGGGATAGGAAAATCCCCAGATACCCCAGTACCCCCACAAAGGCAATGACGGCGAGAAACCCCAGGAGAACCCTTGTACCGATTTTCCGTCGAGAGCTGAGCGCCATCCTCCCCTCCCTCACTCCCCAAGGAACGCATCCACATCAATGCCCACCACAATAACCCCGATGACCTTTCCTTCCTCCCGTACCGGGACTGAAATCTGGACCGAATAGGTCTGGGTACTCTCGTCGAATTCCACATCACTGATGTAGAGAACCCCTTCTTCCCCCTTGAAACATTCAGTGAACTTTGCCTCGTCCCCCTGCCAGTAGTCCGAAGTCTTCCCTGTTGCCGCCACGAGCCCTCCCTGATTGTCGGTGACGAAAATCTCGGCAAAGTACGGGGCGCTTGACTGGAGCTTCTGCAGTTCCTGAGCGCATTCATTCTCCAGGTAGGGCTTCATGAAATCCGCAACACCCGGAGTCTTCACCCAGCGTTCGTCAAGGGCCTGAATTTCCTCAAGCGTCATGCCCCGAGCATTCTGATCCTTCACCGCCTTCACAATCACCGGATTTTCGCCCCACCGCATGAGCTCGTTCTGGGCGAACTCCACAATTGCTGCAGGAGCCTTTTCCGCGGAAAAGGCGGCACCAGAAACGGCAAGAAGAGACGCCAAAACTGCGCAGAACATCCAGGATAGCCTCCGCATGGCAATACCTCCTTTTTAGTACATTGTTATTCCATCACATCTGTACTTATTATATCTTATAATGTCATCATCTCACAGGACTTTTTCCATGCAAGAACAGACTCAAAATTCCGGGCATTTTCTCAAGAGCCTGTATCACCCTGCCAGGGAAAGCCTGCAATACTCAGGAGATAAACTCTGTTGCCATTCCCCTGCAGGACACAAGGTCACCGTTACCAGCTACCCAGAAAAACTCCTCTTGAAGACCGTTCGGCCGGCAATGCTCCTGTCGGAAGTGACGAGGAGTCCTGAGAAAAAGGGCGTTCTGTAGCCGTCTCTGAAACGAGAGGGCGGGCCTGAAGCAAAAGTGGCGAACACGGAATTTTGAAAGACCTAAAGTTTCTTGAACCCCTGTCGATTATTCGTAATGGAAAACGCAGGAAG
>JAPWUU010000104.1 GCA_028275365.1 Candidatus Caldatribacterium sp. | reverse complement strand
GCACACATTTTGCCTGCAGGTTCCGGAAAGGCTGACTGGGGGAGGTGAGGGGTTCCTGGAAATGGCGGCTTTTGGCAAAGCGTGTTCAGGTGGTCAAAAACTCCGAAAGCTTCAGGGGGTGGGGAAAGCATGAGGACAGCAGTGATTTTGGGACTGGTGTTACTGGTGTCTGTGTTTTCGGGTGTTTTCGTTTTTGCGGAAACAGTAATCAAGTATGCCCACTGGAATGCCTTGCCATCTGACCCCTACAATTACGTCAAGGCCTTTGAGGAGAAAAATCCCGACATCAGGGTGGAATTCATGCAGATTCCGGAGGCTGAGTACTCCCAGAAACTGAGATCTATGGCCATGACCGGGACTGCTCCGGATGTCCTTTGCCTCTGGGAGGCCGACCTTGCCGACTTCGTCAGGGCTGGATGGGTGCTGAGCCTTGACGACTACATCAAGCAGAGCAAGGAGCTCAGTCTCGACGATTTTATCCCGGCGGTTACGCAGCTCATGCAGCTCCAGGGAAGCCTTTACGGGCTTCCATGGTGCTTCGCCACGGAAATCATGTACTACAACAAGGACCTGTTCGACAAAGCAGGAGTGGCGTATCCTGGTATGGACTGGACCTGGGAAGATTTCGAGAACGCGGCCAAGAAGCTCACCGTTGAGAGCGACGGCAAGGTCGTTCAGTGGGGCTGTGACGCCCTGGGCTTTCAGGGGTTATGGTATTCCCTGGCGGGAGCGTTCGGTGATAAAATCGTTGACGAGCAGGGTCGTTTCTCCATGGGGTCCGGGACCAGGGAGTTCCTGCAGCGTTGGTTTGACCTAACCAATAAAGATAGGGTTGTAGCCTCTCCTCAGGTCACGACCTCTGGTGTGGTCTCTGCAGACCTTTTCATGGCCGGGAAGGCGGCTATGGCGTTCAACGGGAGCTGGATGACCTCGGTCTATAAGGACATCAAGGATTTCGCCTGGGACATCGCTCCTATTCCCAAAAAGGCACGGCACTACTCCACCCTTCACACTGGGTTCTTTGCGATCAATGCGCGAAGCGGGGCTAAAGATGCGGTCTGGAAGTTCATCGAATTCTGCATGAGCGAAGAAGGCCAGAAACTCATCAACGAAGCCTATAGTAACCCCTCGGCGCGCCTTTCCATTCTCAAGAAGGGCTACTACAGGGTGGAAGGTCCTAAGGGACCAAGGAACTGGGATGCCATCGAGCAGACGGCTCAGTTCGCCGAGTGGGGCTATGTATTGTTGCCACCGGGTCTGACCTTTGATATTGTGAAGGATTTTAACGCAGCCATTCTTGGGCAGCTGAGTGTTGACGACGTCGTTGAGCAGGCCAGGAACAAAGCGGTGGACATCCTGGGAGAGGAGAAGGTCGCGCGGTAAGTGAGTGTGCGGGGGGCTTCTGCCCCCCTTTTCTTTTTTCTGCTCCAGGTGGGGAGTCCTGTGACACGATCTGGGGAAAGCGGGAAGGCATATCTCTTCGTTCTCCCGTGGGTTCTGGGGTTTGTGCTGTTCACGGGTGGGCCAATCCTGGCCACTGTTGTTCTGAGTTTCACGAAGTGGGACCTCATTGGGTTCCCTAACTGGATAGGGCTTGGCAATTACGCAAGGCTCTTTCGCCAGGGGTCAGAGTTCTGGATTGTTCTGAAGTTCACGGCGTTTTACACTGTCTTCTCCGTCGCTATCTCGGTAGGCTGGGCACTGTTTGAGGCAGTGCTGCTCAACGCCAGGAATATTCGCGGCACAAGCCTCTTTGGCTTTTTCTACTTTATTCCCGCCGTTGTGCCCATGGTGGCCCTGACCTTTGCCTTCCAGCTGATTCTGCACAAGGAGCTTGGGATTCTGAACTATGTCCTATCCCTTCTTGGGCTCAGGGAAACCCCGAACTGGCTTGTGGACCCCAAACTCGTGGTCTGGGTTGTGGTGGCGCTCAACATTTACACCTTCTATGCGGGTCAGATGATGCTCATATTCGACAGCGCTTTGAAGGAAGTCCCCAGGGAGCTCTACGAGGCTGCAGAGATTGATGGAGCCGGCCGCCTCACACAGTTTCTGAAGATCACGCTTCCGGCAATATCGCCGATTCTGCTCTTTAACCTGGTCACCGCGACCATAAGCTCGTTGAACACCTCCTTTACCCTGCTCTATCCCCTGACGGCTGGAGGGCCCGGAAAAGTCACCCAGGCGATAAGTCTCGATATCTACCACAATGCTTTCAAGACCTTCCGGGTGGGCTATGCCTGTGCCGAGTCCATTATCCTCTTTGGCATTGCTGCTTTGGCTTCTTTGCTGATGTTTGTTCTGTCAAAACGGTGGGTGTACTACGAAGTTTAGGGGCTGGGGGGTTTCTGGAGTGCAGGGTCGCAGACGCAAAAGGTACACCAGCATGCACCAGTACCTGCTCATGGTGGTGGTGGCCGTGGTAATGTTCTTCCCCATCCTCTGGATCATCCTGTCCTCTTTCAAGCCCATGATTGAATTTAGCGTGTTCCCGCCCAGGATTTTGCCCTCGCGCCTTTACTGGCAGAACTACGCGGAGGTTTTTGCCAACAGCAAGCTCCTTGTGTATTTGAGGAACACCCTGATTCTGATTGTCGGGAATACCATCGGAACCCTCCTTTCAAGCTCCATGGTTGCCTATCCCCTGGCGAGGATGCGTTTCAAGGGAAGGGAGGTCATTTTTAGCCTGATCCTCATGACGATGATGGTTCCTGGTTATGTGACCATCATTCCCCAGTATGTCCTCTTCAAACAGCTGGGATGGCTGGATACCTTTCTGCCTATCATCGTTCCAGCCTTTTTCGCATATCCCTACAACGTGTTCCTGTTCAGGCAGTTCTACCGGACCATCCCCCGGGAACTCGATGAAGCGGCGAAAATAGATGGTTGCAGCGAATGGGGGGTTTTCCTGAGAATCATTGCCCCGATTTCCCGACCTATCTTCATCACCATTGGTACCCTCTCGTCCATCTTCTGGTGGAACGAGTTTTTCATCCCTATGGTGTTCATCAACTCTGAGGACCTGAAGCCCCTCAGTGTCGGCATCTACAGCTTTTCCCGGACCACCTTTGTTGTCCGATGGGACCTCATCATGGCCATGGCGACCATCATGCTGCTTCTGCCTATGGCCTTGTTCCTTTTAGCCCGTCAGTACATTACCGAAGGAATCAAAACCACAGGATTCAAGTGATGCCTCCTGATGTTTTCAAGCATCCTGTGGATGCAGGGAAAACCGGCCTGGTGTGGAGGGTGAGGAACATGGAGAAGAAAACACTGGAACACCTTGATCCTGGTGCGGTCAGGGTTGCGACGGCGGATTTCTGGGGGAAGAGAATCCTTCAGGTGAAAGAGACAGTCATCCCCTACCAGTGGGAGGCCTTAAACGATAGGATACCGGGGGCGCCGAAGAGCCATGCGGTAGAGAATTTCCGCATCGCTGCAGGGCTGGCTTCGGGAGAGTTCTATGGGTGGGTCTTCCAGGATAGCGACGTGGCAAAATGGCTTGAAGCGGCAAGCTACTGCCTCTGGAACTTTCCGGATCCGGAACTTGAGCAAAAAGTCGATGAAGTTATCGACCTTGTGGCTCGAGTTCAGAGGCCCGATGGGTACCTCAACACCTACTTCACCATTAAGGACCCGGAGGGGCGCTGGAAGAACCTCCGCGACAATCACGAGCTCTACTGTGCCGGGCATTTCATCGAGGCCGGAGTTGCCCACTACAGGGCAACAGGCAAGGGGAAACTCCTTGAGGTGGTCTCCCGCCTTGCCGACCACATTGCCGACCGCTTCGGCGATGGACCGGGGAAGTTGCGGGGATATCCCGGGCATCCTGAGATTGAACTTGCCCTG
>JAPWUU010000103.1 GCA_028275365.1 Candidatus Caldatribacterium sp. | reverse complement strand
TACCTCCACCAGCAGGTGGACGTGATCCGGCATGACCTCCAATGCAATCATTTCGGCCCTTCTCTCCCGTGCCACCTCAAAGAGATCTCTTTGAGCTGTACGTCCACCCCATCTTTCAGGACGGGACACCGATATTTTGGACACCAGACTACATGGTATTTGCAAGAATACACGATATTGTTGTTGGATGTACATTGGCGCTTCATGAGGTAATTATGCCACAAGCGGCGATAGAATTGTAGACCATAAAAATTTGGCCGCCTTATCTCCAGCCCTAAAGGGCAGGGCCTGCAGCGGCCGTTTTTCGGTCATTGCAGGCCGCATGGAGGGCGGGTCCATCATGGCGCTGACCAACTACGTTTTCCAGATCCTCTTCTCCCTCATGATGATCGGGCACATCCTGACCTCGGTGAGCCGGTGCTTTCCGGAATTTCCTTCACCGCCCATCCCGGGGAGACCGTGGCCATCGCGGGCACAACAGGGGCAGGGAAATCGACACTGCTTTTCCTCATCATGCGCTTTTACGATCCCCTCTCCGGAGAGATCCTCCTCGACGACATCGACATCCACACAAAAGACCTCAAGGTCCTGCGAAGCGCCATAAGCGCAGTCTTCCAGAAACCGCTGCTCTTCTCGGGGACCATAGAGGATAACATCCGCCTGGGGAACGAGGGAGCATCGTTTGAGGAAGTGGTCGAAGTAGCCAAAATCACCCAGATTCACGACTTCATCCTGAGCCTCCCCGAGGGGTACGATACCGTCCTCTCCGAGGGGGGAGAAAACCTGAGCCAGGGACAGCGCCAGCTCCTCGCCATCGCCCGTGCCTTCCTCGCGAATCCTGCAATCCTCGTTCTTGATGAAGCCACGAGCAACGTCGACACCCACACCGAGCGCCCCATCCAGGACGCAATGCTCCGCCTCATGCGAGGGCGGACGACCTTCATCATCGCCCACCGCCTGAGCACCATCCGCAATGCCGACTTCATCCTTGTCGTGCGGGACGGGGAAATCGTGGAGAGAGGGACTCACAGGGAACTCCTGGAGAAAAAAGGGTTCTACTCCTCCCTGTACCTGAGTCAGTTCGGAGAAGAATGCTCCTCAGCCCACCGCTGAGCACGTGCTACCGCCTTTTTCCATCCTGCATAGAGTTCTTCCCGGCGTGAGGGGTTCATCCGAGGTTCAAAGATTCTCTCCACCTTCCAATGCTCTGCGATCTCCTCTCTGCTTTTCCAGAACCCTACTCCCAGCCCTGCAAGGTACGCCGCCCCTAAAGCAGTCATCTCCGTAACAGCCGGTCGTATCACCGGAACCCCAAGGATATCCGCCTGGAACTGCATGAGGAAGTTACTCCGCGATGCCCCGCCGTCAACCCGAAGGGAGGAAAAGGTCTGTCCCGAGTCGGCCACCATGGCCTCAAGGATATCCCTCGTCTCGTAAGCCAGAGATTCAAGGGTGGCCCGGACGATGTGTTCCCGGGTTGTGCCCCGGGTGATGCCGATGATAAGCCCCCGGGCGTACATATCCCAGTACGGTGCACAGAGCCCGGTGAAGGCTGGGACCACGTAAACTCCGGCAGTGTCGGGAACAGAACTTGCCAGAAGCTCTGTCTCCGCAACGTTCTGGACAATCCGCAATCCGTCCCGCAGCCACTGGAGGGCCGCTCCACCGATAAACGCCAGGCCCTCAAGAGCATACTCGACCTTCCCATCGATATACCAGGCAAGATCCGTGGTTAAACCGTGCTGCGAAGGGACAAACTGCTCGCCGATGTTCATCATAAGGGCTAAGGCTGTGCCATAGGTATTCTTGGCCATCCCGGGAGAGAAACACGCCTGTCCAAAAAGGGCAGCCTGCTGATCCCCTGCGACCCCCGAAATGGGAACCTCCCGGCTTCCGAAAACCTCCCGAATTCTCGCGGACGCCACGACGCCGCTTGAGGGCACCGGGGTTGGGAGCATTTCCCGAGGAATGCCCAGGATACGAAGGAGTTCCCCGTCCCACTCCAGGGTCCGCACGTTGAAGAGCATGGTCCGTGAGGCATTCGAGTAATCGGTGATGTGCATTGTCCTCCCGGTCAGAAGCCACAGAAGCCATGAATCGACACATCCGGCAAGAACGTCCCCTTTTCGCACGAGCTCCCGGGCCTCAGGGACATGGTCGAGAATCCAGCGAATTTTGGTTGCTGAAAAATACGCATCGATGGGGAGCCCGGTTTTCTCTCTGACGTTCTTTTCAACACCCCGTGCCTTCAATGCCTCACATATCGGAGCAGTCCTGCGGCATTGCCAGACAATGGCATTATACAGAGGTTGTCCTGTCTTTCTGTTCCACACCACGGTGGTTTCACGCTGATTGGTAAGACCGATACCAGCAAGCTGGGAAACCTGAATTTTTGCTCTCTCGAGAACCTCACGTACACAGGTCACCGTGGTTTCCCAGTAATCCCAGGGATTATGCTCTACCCAGCCAGGCTGGGGGTATATTTGCGGAATCTCCCGATACGAAGTGGCTACAATGTTGCCTTCCTGATCCACAAGAATCGCCCGTGTTCCCGTTGTCCCCTGGTCAATGGCCAGAATGTATCTCTCCATGACCCTACCCCTAAAACGATAGTATCACACCCTGATATAACGTCCCTGTCCAGAAAGCAACAACGTGCCTCTGGAATTTGCACCGGACACCATTGAAGCACCAAAAGACCTCGCACACCGAAGGGCCCTGGAAGGAGCCATTTTGCGAAAGCAAGCCAACGCAAAAACCATGCCAGTCTTATTGCCCAGACAACCGGTCAGATAAGCATCCGTTTAATGTCCTGAGACAATCCACACCGATGCACTCGTGCCCAAGCGAGTAGCCCCTGCGAGGATCAGGTTTTTAGCGTCCTCAAAGGTTCTTATGCCCCCCGAAGCTTTGATACCAATGTCGGGAACCGCTCTACGGATGAGAGCGACATCGTGAACCGTAGCCCCCCCACCTGCAAAGCCAGTTGATGTCTTCACAAAGTCGAACCCCGTCTTTTTAATCAGCTGGGAAACAGTGATTTTCTCCTCATCGGTGAGCAAAAACGTCTCTATGATTGCCTTTGTCACAATTCCTCCACCGCATACTTCCTTCACAGCGCGGAGGTCCTCTTCAACCGCTTCCCAGTCTCCCGACTTTAAGGCACCGATGTTCACCACCATATCGATCTCCTGTGCACCATTCTCTATGGCACAACGGGCCTCAAAAGCCTTGGTGCGACTTTCATTAGCCCCAAGGGGAAAACCAACAACAGTGCACACTTTAACCTTTGTGCCCGCAAGTTTTCGGGCACAGAGGGATACCCAGTACGGGTTAACACAAACCGCGAAAAACCCGTATTGCACCGCCTCTTCACAGAGCTTTTCAACCATACTTCTTGTAGCATCAGGCTTTAAGAGGGTATGGTCGATAAAACGAGCAACGTCTGGAGGCGTGAAAACCAAAACCTCTCTCTTCTCCATATGGAGAACCTCCACCTCATATAGTTTTTCGCTACCATTGTATCAGTGCTTTGCCATCTTTGCTCTGCTGAGGGAGGACAAAACGGAGGAGGATCGCGTGCTCCACGTTAAAATAGTGTAAGCCTGTTTCCTGGTTTCTCGCTTGAGGCTTCTCTGGTCTTGCGCTAAGGTATTGGGGAGAAAGGAGGAAGGGCTATGCGCGTGGGATGCATGGGAGAACTCCTTGTGGAAATCATGCGGGATAAGGTGGACGTTCCTCTGGGTGTTCCCGGGGTTTTCCTCGGGCCGTACCCCAGTGGAGCTCCGGCAATTTTTGCTGATTGCCTGGCCCGCCTGAAAGGCGAGGTCTTTTTCGTCGGTGCCATTGGGCGAGACGATTTCGGCTTTCTCGTTCTTGAGCGGCTGCAAAAAGACGGAGTGGACA
>JAPWUU010000025.1 GCA_028275365.1 Candidatus Caldatribacterium sp. | reverse complement strand
AGGCTACCGTGCTCCTTGAGGATCGGAAACGCTTCCTGGAGGAATGCCTGAAAACACTCCGGGAGTGGGGTTTTCTCCAGGAAGACAATCCCACACCACAGGCGTTGCTTTTTGCCCTTCTTCGGTTTCTCGCTGCAACGCCCTCCCGGGTTGTCTCGGTGAGCCTCGACGACCTTCTTGAGAGCACCACCCAGGTGAACCTCCCGGGGACCGTTGAGGAGTACCCGAACTGGAGATGTCGGCTCCCCATGCGCTGGGAAAGGCTTAGAGACCAACTGACCCACCTCGCCACCATCTTTTCTGAGGGAGGAAAGGCGGAGTATGTCCAGAATCTATGACGTTATCGTTGTTGGCGGAGGACACGCCGGATGTGAAGCGGCCTGTGCTGCGGCAAAAATGGGACTCAGGACACTCCTTATCACCATGTCCATCCACCACATTGCCCTTATGCCCTGCAACCCTGCCATCGGTGGCCCGGGGAAGGGCCACGTGGTTCGTGAAGTTGACGCCTTGGGGGGACTCATGGCCAGAGTCACAGATGAGTGCACCATCCATATCAAGCGGGTCAACACTGGCAAGGGACCCGCGGTCCAGACGCTTCGGGCCCAGACGAAGCGGGACCTCTACAGTCTCACCATGCGACGGTACCTCGAAGCGCTGCCAAACCTCTTTCTCTTTGAGGGAGAGGTTGAGGACATCCTCCTTGAAAGAAACGGTTCGGTGAAGGGAGTTCGGGTCAAGCACGGAACGGATTTTCTCGCCAAAGCGGTTGTAATCTGTGCTGGAACGTTTCTCAACGGCGTCATCCGCATCGGAGAGCTCTCGTACCCTGCAGGTCGCCGGGGGGAGTTCCCTGCCCAGGCCCTCAGCCAGGCGCTGAGGAGACTCGGACTGCAACTCGGGAGACTGAACACCTGTACCCCCCCACGGCTTGACCGAAGGACAGTAGATTTCTCCAGAATGGAGGAACAAAAAAGCGACGAGGAACCACTCTGCTTTTCCTACGACAGTGTTCCCCGTGTCTACGAAGGACAGTCGGTGTTCATCACCCGAACGACGAAAGTGACTTGCGACATCATCAGGGCCAATTTCCACCGTTCACCCCTCCTCTACGCGGTTTCGGAGAGTTCTCCCGTCCGTGAGTGCCCCTCCATCGAAGACAAGGTCTACCGGTTCCCCGAACGAGACCAGCACCTCATCTTCATCGAACCCGAAGGAGAGGACACCAACGAGGTCTACGCCCAGGGGATTTTCACCTCCCTTCCCGAAGACGTTCAGTGGATGGTCGTCCGGTCCATCCCTGGCCTCGAAAATGCCCACATCGTTCGCCCAGGATACGGGATTGAGTACGACTATGTTCTCCCCACGCAGCTCCATCCTTCACTTGAGTGCAAGCATATCCCCGGGCTTTTCTTAGCCGGGCAAATCAATGGAACCTCAGGTTACGAGGAAGCCGCAGGCCAGGGAATCCTTGCAGGAATCAATGCGGGAAGATACGTCCAGGGTAAACCCCCGCTCATTCTCCGGCGGGACGAGAGCTACATCGGAGTCATGGTGGACGACCTGGTGACAAAGGGGGTCACGGAACCTTACAGGTTGCGTACGGGCAAGGTTGAATATCGCCTTTTCATCCGCCACGACAACGCCCACTACCGGCTTTCCCAGTATGCCTACGAGGTGGGGACCATTTCGTGGGAACGATACGCCAGGATTCTCGAAGAACAACGACAGATTGAAGAAGAAATAGAGCGGCTCAACCATTTGACCATTGCCCCAACACCAGAACTCAACGCCCTCCTTGAGAAGAAAGGCATGCCCCCTCTCCGAGAACCGGTAAGGGCCACCAACCTTCTTGCCCGGCCCTCGATTACCTACGGAGATCTCGCGCCCTTTGACCCCTCAAGACCTTCTTTATCTCCCCGAATCATCGAAGAGGTCGAAATCGAGATCAAGTACAAAGGATACATGGAGCGTCAGAGGCGGCAGATCGAAGAGTTCCGGAAACTCGAAAGTAAAACCATCCCACCCGGATTTGACTTCTCCAGGGTCAGGGGCCTCTCGCGGGAAGCCCAGGAACGCCTTGCAGAGGTTCGTCCTGGAACCTTAGGGCAGGCTGCCCGGGTTCCAGGAGTAACCCCATCGGACATCATGGTGCTTCTTGCCCATCTCTCCCAGGAACGATAGGTCAATAGAGCTCAAGGTACCTCTCGATTTCCCAGGGGTGAACCACTCGCTGGAACTCTTCCCATTCCTGGCGCTTGGCTTTAAGGAAGTAGTCGAGGATGTGAGGCGTCAGGGCACTCTTGACAACCTCGTCACGTTCCAGCGCACAGAGAGCCTCTCCGAGATTTCTCGGCAAATGACGGATGCCCCATTCCTCCCGCTCTTCAGGGGTGAGGTCATAGAGATTGACGTTATTGCAGGGACGGCCGGGATCAAGCCCCCGTTCAACACCATCAATTCCGGCTTTCAGGATGACGGCGAAGGCAAGGTAAGGATTACAGGAGGGGTCAGGACTGCGGAACTCAGCCCGTGTTCCTTTCCCCCGCTGAGGCGGAACCCGAACCAGGGGGCTCCGGTTTTTCTCGGCCCAGGCAATGTACACGGGGGCTTCATATCCTGGAACGAGACGCTTGTAGGAATTCACCAGGGGATTGGTGATGGCGGTGATGGCAGGAGCATGTTCGAGAAGACCTGCGATGAAGCCCTTGGCAACACGACTCAGACCATCGGGACTCTGGGGGTCGTAGAAGAGGTTCTCTTCACCCCGGAAGAGCGAAAGATGCGTGTGCATTCCTGACCCGGGAACACCGTAGAGGGGTTTGGGCATGAAGGTTGCGATGTATCCCTTCCGAAGGGCGAGGGTCTTCACCGCAAGCTTCAGGGTGATAAGGTTATCGGCGATTTTCAAGGCATCACCGTATTCAAAGTCGATCTCATGCTGCGACGGTGCCACCTCATGGTGCGAGGCTTCAATCCGGAAACCGAGCTCTTCAAGAGCAATGACCATATCCCGCCTGAGGCTTTCCTCAAGGTCAAGGGGTAAAAGGTCGAAATAGCTCCCGTGGTCGCTTACCACCACCCGTCCCCCTTCGTGCTTCAGGATGAAGAATTCCGCCTCCGTCCCAACTTTCAGTTCATATCCCTTTTTCCGTGCTTCCTCGAGGACCCGCTTGAGGTTGGTTCGAGGACAGCCTTCAAAAGGACTGCCGTCGGGTCGGCGAACATCGCAGATCACCCTGGCAACCCGTTCCTCCTCCCAGGGGCAGACGATGAATGTATCAAGATCAGGAACGAGCTTCATATCCGATTCTTCAATCCGGACGAACCCCTGAATGGAGGAACCATCGAAATTTACCCCTTCTTCCAAAGCCGCTGGGAGCTTCTTCGCCGGAATTTCGACATTCTTAGGAATACCCAGAACATCCACAAACTGCAGACGGACAAAGCGGATGCCCGCTTGCTCGACCTCCTTGAGGACTTCCTGAACTTCCCGCATCGTTCATCGCCTCTTTTCTCCCACAAGCTCTCTGAAACTCCTCTCCCACTCTTTCTTAAGCCTTGCGATTTCTTCTTTCTCTTTCTCCACATACGCCCTTCCTTCGGCGCACATTCTCAGAACTTCCCCGGGTGCGGTGCTCCCAAAAGTTGACTTCCGGGCTACAGAGTTCTCCTCCAAAACCACCATCTGTACCCCTTCGTCGAAAAGATGCGCCCATTCTCCGAAGTCCTCGGGCACAAGGTCCCTGAGCGTTCTGCCCTCTCCAATGAGTTTCCGCACCACCCTCCCCACAAGTTCATGCGCCTTCCGGAAAGGCAATCCCCTGGTGACGAGGTACTCACAGAGGTCTGTGGCCGTTAAGAATCCCTCTTCAAGGGCTTTTCGCATACGCTCGGGCTGGGGAAAAACATGGTCCACGAGCCGTGCGGCGATGGCCACCACTCTTAGTCCCTCGTTCATCGCCCGGAAGAGAGGACGCTTATCCTGCTGGAGGTCGCGGTTGTAGCTTAAAGGCAAACCCTTCAGGGTCACCGCAAGGCTCACCCAAGAGGAGAGGATTTCCCCGGCTTTCCCCCGGATGAGCTCAGCAACGTCAGGGTTCTTCTTTTGGGGCATGATGCTAGAACCGGTGGTGAAAGCATCGTCAATCGTGAGGAAAGAGAAGAAGGGCGTGCTCCAGAGGACCACTTCCTCGCCAAAACGCGAAAGGTGCAGCGCGAGAACGGCGAGGGCGTGGAGCACATCGAGAACGAAGTCCCGGTCAGAGACGGCGTCCATGGCATGGTCCTGAACCCGCGGGAAAGCAAGGAGCTTGGCCACGAAAAAGCGATCGAGGGGGAGCGACGTTCCACAGAGAGCAGCCGAACCCAGGGGGGAAACATTGACCCGGCGCAGGGCATCTCTCAGGCGCTCGATATCCCTCTGGAGCATGAAAAAGTAGGCCAGAAGGTGGTACGAGAAGAGCACAGGCTGTGCAGGCTGCATATGGGTAAAACCAGGCATCACGATATCCCGGTATTCCTCTGCTCTGCGGAGAAGGGCGCTCTCAAGGGCGAGAACCCCCTCTATGCATTCTGCAACCTTTTCCCGAAGATACAGCCGCTCGTCGAGAACCACCTGATCGTTCCGGCTTCTCCCGGTGTGGAGTTTTCCAGCGACTTCTCCAACTCGCTCCCTGAGCGCAATCTCCACGAGGCTGTGCACATCCTCAAAGGGTGAGGGATCGATCCGCCCGTCCTCAAGGTCACGGTAGACCTCTCGAAGGCCAAAGACGAGGCGATCCTTCTCGTCCTCGCTCAAGAGCCCCGCTCTGGCAAGACCAAGGCAGTGGGCAATGCTCCCCCAGATGTCATAAGGGTACAGGAGATAGTCGTCGCCAATAGAGGTCGAAAAGGAGAAGACCTCGGCATCGAGGTCTTTCTCCATCCGACTTCCCCACAGTTTCATGTCACTCACCCTGTTTCTTGCGACAGCGCCTCAGGACCACCGCCTGCGTCCGGGAAGGAAGGCCCCAGATGGTGATGAATCCCTCGCTGGCTCTGTGGTCGAAGAGGTCTCCCTTGTCGTAGGTGGCAAGGGCAAAGTCATAGAGGGAGTACTCGGATTTCCGTCCCACAACACGCATACTCCCCTTGTAGAGCTTGATTCGAACCGTTCCGGTAATCCTTCGGGCAAGATTCCGCATGAAGGCATCAAGGGCTTCTCGAAGCGGTGAATACCAGAGGCCCTCGTAGACGAGCTGGGCGTACCGCTCCTCAAGGTACGGCTTAAAGTGCGTGACCTCCCTCGGGAGGATGAGCTGCTCCAGATCGCGATAGGCCTCAAGAAGCATAAGGGCTGCCGGACACTCGTACACCT
This sequence comes from Candidatus Caldatribacterium sp., assembly GCA_028275365.1. Taxonomy (GTDB): domain Bacteria; phylum Atribacterota; class Atribacteria; order Atribacterales; family Caldatribacteriaceae; genus Caldatribacterium. The sequence continues at coordinate 10,639 of JAPWUU010000025.1, read as the reverse complement.
CGCGGGATTTAATCCCCACAAGGCGGTTCTCAACATGGTCAATTCTCCCAAAACCGTGCTCTCCCCCAAGGCGATTGAGTTCCTCCACAAGGTTAACGAGAGAGTAGTACTGCCCCTTAAGGAGCCTGGGTACACCCTCCTCAAAACCAATCTCAATGTACGCTGGTTCATCAGGAGCCTCCAGGGGATTCCTGGTCCAGGCAAAGACGTCTTCGGGAGGTTCAACCCAGGGGTCCTCAAGCACTCCACATTCAATGCTCCGTCCCCAGATATTCTGGTCGATGCTGTACGGCCGCTCAAGCGTGACGGGTACAGGAATTCCATGAGCACTGGCGTACTCTATTTCTTCCTCCCGGGTCCACCCCCATACTCGCGCCGGAGCAATCACCTTGAGGTCAGGATTGAGTGACGCCACAGCAACCTCAATCCTCACCTGGTCATTGCCCTTCCCGGTACAGCCATGGGCCACCATAGTCGCGCCCTTCTCTTCAGCCACCTTCACCAGGTACTTGGCGATGAGAGGTCGGGAAAGCGCCGTGGAAAGGGGGTATCGCTTTTCGTAGACTGCCCCCGCCCAGAGCGCCGGAAGGACATATTCATTCAGGAACTCCTCCTTGACGTCAAAAACCAGGGCTTCTTTCGCACCGATGCTTAAGGCTTTTTTCTGAATTTCGGCGACGTCTTTCCCCTGTCCAAGGTCGAGCGTCACCGCGTAAACCTCCGCTTGGAATTCCTCCTGGAGCCAGCGTATGGCCACCGAGGTATCAAGCCCCCCCGAGTATGCCAGAACGACCTTTTTGGTTGCGCCCATCGTCCAAAACCCCCTTTTCAAAGACCTTCAAGAACCTCTCGCAGGACATTCACGCCGAGGCGAATTTCCTCCTCACCGATGACGAGTGGGGGCAAAAAGCGAAGCGTGTCCTCGTTACACGCGTTCACAAGGACTCTTCGCTCGAACATCCGGTACGCCACCTCCTTTGCCCTCCCTGGAATCTCAAGCCCCCACATAAGGCCCATTCCCCGGACTTCCCGAACCTTTTCCGGGAAGTCACGGCGAAGGGATTCCAGTTCCTGCCCGAAAAGCACACCCTTTTGCCGCACAGACTCAAGAAAAGCCTCACTGGCAATGGTGTCCACCACAACACAGGCGCTCCGGGCAGCAACGGGATTCCCCCCAAAGGTGCTCCCGTGGTCCCCTTTCCTGGTCACTGCAGCCACCTTCTCGCTCACGAGTACTGCCCCGATAGGGAGACCTCCTCCCAGCCCCTTGGCCAGGGTCACAATGTCCGGGGTCACCCCAAAGTGCTGAAAGGCAAAAAGGGACCCCAGCCTCCCCAGGCCACATTGTACCTCATCGAAAATAAGGAGCATATCCTGTTCGTCACAGATACTCCGGAGGGCAGCAAGAAACTGTGGACTGCAGGGGTACACTCCTCCTTCCCCCTGGACTGGCTCAACAATGATGGCGCAGACCTCTTCCCTGAGGAGTCGCCGGACACTCTCGATGTCGTTGAGATCCGCAAAAAAAATCCCCGACGGGAAAGGGTCAAGGTCCTGGTGGAACTTCTCCTGCCCAGTCAGCCCCAGGGTGAGCAACGTCCTTCCGTGGAAGGACCGGCGGAAAGCGATATAGGCGTACCGGTTACCGTGTTTTCTCTTTCCATAGAAACGGGCCGTCTTGAGGGCCACCTCGTTCGCTTCGGCACCGCTGTTGACGAAGAAAACCCTTGCCAGACCGGAGTAGCGGACAAGACGTTCGGCGAGCTCCACCTGGGGGACGTTGTAGTAGAGATTGGAAGTATGGATCACCCGTTCTACTTCGTCGTGAATGGCTTCCTTAAGAGGTCGGTAATCATATCCCAGGAGGTTGACCGAAATGCCCCCGACAAGGTCAAGGTACGCATGTCCCTCGAGGTCGAAAAGGTAGGACCCCCTCCCTCCGGTGAAAACCACCGGCATTCTCTGGTACGTCCCTAGGAAATACCGCGCTTCCTTCTCAATAACCTCAAGCGACGTCACCATCTTCAGATCCCTCCAGGACAATCCTTGTACCGGAAAGCCTTCCTCCCCTGCAGAGCTCGGGAAGGTGCACAACCTCGCTTCCTTCGCTGATGAACACCTCACGGACGCACCCTCTGAGGATGCGCAGCAGAGCCTGGAGTTTGGGAACCATTCCCCCGTGTATTCTTCCCTCGGCAACGAGGCGTTCCATCTCCACCGGAGTCAGGGTTGCAATCAGGGAATCTCGATCTTCGGGATCCCGCAGTACCCCCGGAACGTCGGAGAAGAACACCAGGTACTCCGCCTGCAGCGAGCGGGCAATGTGTGCAGCAACCCAGTCGGCGTTGACGTTCAGTGCCTGCCATTCTGAGTCCCCACAGACCGGGGAAACGACAGGAACAAATCCATGCGCCCAGAGAGCATGGAGAATGCGCGGGTCGACCTGCACAACGTCTCCCACCCGTCCAAGGTCGATTGCCTGACCGTTTTTCTCCACCACATACCGCTCGCCCCTTAAGAAAAAGGCGTCCCGTCCACTGATCCCGCAGGCTGGAATTCCAAGGCGCAAAAAGGCGCTGACCAGCATCTTGTTGAGGAGGCCGCTTAAGACCATCTCAATGACATCCATTTCCTCTTTCGGAGTGACCCGAAGCCCATCAACAAACTGTGGCACTTTCCCCATCTTTTGCAGGACTTCGGAAAGCTGCGGCCCTCCTCCATGGACCACCACCACCTGAGCACCCTCTGCAAGGAGCTCCCACACTGCCCGAGGGAGCAGCTCTTCATTTGGCGTCAGGAGTTTTCCACTGACCTTCACCACGAACTTCATGAGAATTCCTCCCTGCTTTAGCTATAGCGGCTATTGATACGCACGTAATCGAGGGAGAGGTCACAGGTCCAAACGGTAAAGGAGGCTTCTCCAAGGCCCAGGTGCACATCGATGGCGATCTCTTTCTGACCCATGACCTTCTTGAGTTCTTCCCTCGACGCCTCTTCCGCCCGCATTCCCCAGCGCACACAAGGGACACCGTTGAGGAAAACGTGAATTCGCGAAAGGTCCAGAGGAACACCGCTCCGCCCCAGGGCAGCCATGATGCGTCCCCAGTTCGGATCCTCGCCAAAAAGCGCGGTTTTTACGAGGGGCGATTCTGCAATGGTGAAGGCGCAGCGCTTCGCCTCTTCTTCGCTTTGAGCTCCCCACACGCTGACCGTCACGAACTTGGTCGCCCCTTCCCCATCCCGGGCAAGGTCCTTCGCGAGTTCCTCGCACACGAAAAAGAGCGCCTCACGAAAAAGGGAAAGGCCTGAGGCGTCCTCAAGGAGTGCTCCGCTCTTCCCATTGGCCAAAAGCAAGACCATGTCATTGGTGCTCGTGTCCCCGTCCACAGTCACCCGATGGAAACTCCTGTCCACCGCCTCATGGAGCAATCTCTCGAGATCCTCACGGGAAAGTGCGGCATCGGTGATGAGGAAAGCCAGCATGGTCGCAAGGTTTGGCCGAATCATCCCGGCCCCCTTCGCAATGCCCGCAAGGTGAACCATCCGTCCACCGGCGGAGAACGCAACAGCCCGTTCTTTGGGAAAGGTGTCCGTAGTCATGATGGCCTTAGCAGTTTCCCGACTTGACTTCTTCTCCGGGAGAATCGCTGCAAGGCGCCGCAATCCCTCGTCGATCTTCTCAAGAGGGAGGAATTCTCCGATGACCCCGGTGGAGGCCACGGCAACAAGATCAGCGCTTGGGATACCAAAGTACTGAGCTGCCTTTTCTGCCACCCACTCGGCGTCTTCCTCCCCTTTTTTGCCGGTGCACGCATTGGCCACACCACTATTCACAACCACAAGCTGGAGGTGACCCCCTCTCTCCAGGTGTCGTTTCGTGACAAGAACCGGTGCTGCCTTCACCTCGTTCCTTGTGAACATCCCCGCCGCAACAGCCGGGATCTCTGAAAGGATTACCGCAAGGTCATTCTTCTCCTTCTTGATACCGCAGTGGATGCCGAAAGACGAAAATCCCAGAACAGTATCCAGTCCTTCCTCAAGGACGGAAAAACGCTCCCGCATGCTCTCAAACCTCCTCATGGGTAGAGGACTCCTCCAGGAAGACCCACTCGCTCATCGATGCCGAACATGACGTTGAGATTTTGCACCGCCTGACCCGAAGCCCCCTTGGTGAGGTTGTCAATGGCCGAAACGATGACAACGTTTCGCGCTCCAACTTTTCTTAGACCCAGGTCGATGAAGTTCGAGCCCACCACCCACTTGAGCTCAGGGAAACGACCCTGGGGAAAGACCCTCACCCAGGGTTCCTTCGAGAAAGCCTGTTCCCAGAGGATCAAGAGGTCCTCCTCGGACACTTCCCTTGCCAGGGTGATGTACATCGTACTCAGAATGCCCCTCTTTACAGGGAGGAGATGGGGAACGAAGTACACCTCGCTTTCCTTCCCCCCAAGAACCGAGAGCTGTTCCGCAATCTCGGGGCCGTGCCGGTGCGTCCCGATGTTGTAGGCCCGGAGATTCTCGTCAACCTCGCAGAAGTGCAGGTCCTCACTGGCCTTCTTTCCAGCTCCGGAGACACCAGACTTACTGTCCACGACAATCGGAGGCACGATGAGCCCTTCCCGGAGCAGGGGGAAAAGGGGGATAATGACTGAGGTGGGATAACACCCTGGATTCGCAACAAGACGTGCCGTACGGATGCGCTCACGGTAGACCTCAGGGAGGCCGTATACAGCTTCCCCGAGAAGATAGGGGGCTTTGTGGGGAATACCGTACCACTGCTCGTAGGTTTCCTTGCACCGGAACCGGAAATCCGCACTCAGGTCAACGACCCGGGTAGCTTCAAGGAGCTTCGGAATGTACTCCATAGCTACCCCGTGGGGAAGGGCCGTGAAGACCACATCGACTTCTCGGGCGCGATCGAAAACCTCCCGACCCGAAATCACAAGAGTTACCCGTTTCCGCCACGCCGGACAGTACTCTTCAAGTGACGCCCCCGAAAAACGCTCACTGTGGACCCAGGAAATCTCCACCTCAGGATGAGAGGCAAGAATCCGGAGAAGCTCAAGACCAGTGTACCCTGTACCTCCGAGAATCCCAACCCGTACCATCTTCTCCACTCCCTCCGAAAGAAAAAGACCCCGCCAGACGACGAGGTCCTCTGCAGGGGTGCAGCATGCGCTACACGGTGCCACCCTGCTCTACTCATTCTGGTAACGGAAATTCCGGAACACCCTACTTGGGGATGTTTACCCCGTGTTTCGGGCTCGGCTCGTGGGCTCTCGCAATATCCCGGGACGAGGAGGGGACTCTCACCTTCTCCCCCTCGCTGTGCCTCTCCCGCGATTGCCTCCCATTCATCGCCTTTCCCTCTTCTCCTCTGTACCTCTCCCCGGCAGAAGAAAAACCTCAGACACGTGATGCAACAAGACCCAGTTCACGCAGAACTCCAAAAAGCTTCTCTTCCTTCTCCTTTTCTAGAGGACAGAGCGGTGGTCGAACTTCCCCCACCTCAAACCCCAAGAGCTGAAGAGCCCGCTTCACAGGAATAGGGTTCGTGGAGAGGAAAAGCACCCGGAAGAGGGGGTAGAGGCGGAGATGGATGGCCCTTGCCTCTTCCACTTTCCCCTCCTCAAAGGCCAGAATCATCTGCTTGATGTCCCGCCCCACAAGGTGGGAGGCCACACTTACCACTCCCACGCCTCCTAAGGCAAGCACCACAAGGGTCATGTTGTCATCTCCGCTGTACAGTGAAAACCCCTGGGGAAGGAGCATGGCAAGGCGCGAAAGCTGATCTGGGCTTCCTGAAGCCTCTTTCAGCGCCACGATGTTGCGGATTTCTGCAAGACGGGCAACCGTTTCCGGCTCGATGTTCACACCCGTACGGGAGGGGATATTGTAGAGCATAACGGGAAGACCCACTGCCTCGGCAATGGCCTGGAAATGCCGGTACAGGCCCTCCTGGGGCGGACGATTGTAATAGGGAGCAACGGCAAGAATCCCATGGACACCAAGCTTTTCGGCCTCCCGAGAAAGGCGTATCGACTCCCGGGTGTTGTACGTGCACGTCCCCGCGATGACCTTCGCCACCCCTCCGATTTCCTCCAAGGCAATGTCGAAAAGCCGTAATTTTTCTTCTTCCGAAAGCACCGGAGCCTCTCCAGTTGTGCCAGCAACCACCACTCCGTCGGAGCCGTTCTCCACCAGGAATCTCAAAAGCCGGCGAAAAACTGGCTCGTTGATTTCCCCCCGCTCATCAAAAGGAGTCACCACCGCCGTGATCAAGCGACCGAAGTATCCCTCCATGCTTTCCCCCCTTTTAGCAGAGCTCGTCAAGCTGGAATTTTCGATGGAGCGCCCTTATGGTCTGCTCCATGTCCTTCTCAGCCACAAGGCAAGAAATGGTCACATGGGAATCACTGGTCTGGAGGATTTCGACTCCAGCGTCCTTCAGAGCCTCCACCACCTGGGACATCACCCCGGGGCGGTCCGCCATTCCAGAACCCACAAGAGAAACCTTGGCACAGGGTGAGGTCATTTCAAAGAGGAATCCTTCCCGGGAGAGGATTGTCTGCACCTTCTCCTTCACCTTCTCGTCCACGACAAAGGCTGTGCTCTCAGGAAAGAGATTGATAAGGTCGATACTCACCCCGTGTTCAGCGAGTGCCTGAAAGAGCCGGAGCTTGAGTTCCGATTGGCCTCCAAAGCTCACCCGGAACTGTGCCAGTCCCCTCCGATAGGCAATGCTGTACACCGGCCTCTCATGGGAGAGCACCCGCAGGCCTTCTCGCACAAGCGTCTGAATGTCACAGATCAGCGTCCCCTTCCCCTCGTCACTCAGGCTGCGTACCCGGATGGGAATTCGGTATTCTCGGGCAACATCCATGGCCTTGTGGTGGATGACCTTCGCTCCCTGCTGGACGATCTCCGCAGCTTCCGTGTACGTGAGTCCCCTGAGGATCTGAGCTTCAGGAACGATTCGGGGATCGGCGGTCATAACCCCTTCGACATCGGTGAAAATGTCGACGTAATCCGCCTGAAGGGCAACCCCCAAAACCACAGCCGTGGTATCACTCCCCCCTCGACCGAGGGTGGTGATTTCCCCGTCCTCTGTGACCCCCTGGAAGCCCGCCACAACAGCCACGTACCCATCCTTGAGGTACTTGATAATCCGATCCGGTTCAACCCGAAGGACAGTGGCATCGCCAAAGGACCTGTTGGTGATGATGCCCGCCTGCCCTCCGGTAAGAGCGACAGCCCGAAGGCCCACCCGACGAAGGGCCTGGACCATGATGACCGAAGAGATGATTTCCCCACAGGAAAGGAGAAGGTCGAGATTTCGGGCATCGATTTCTGGAAACTCCTCCTGGGCCAGGGTGATTAGGGTGTCAGTGGCGTATGGAGCCCCTTTCCTCCCCATGGCCGATACAACCACAACAGGAGTAAAGCCCTCCTCATAAGCCTCCTTCACCTTCATTGCTGCCTTCTCCCGGAGCTCCCGTGTGTGAACTGATGTCCCTCCAAACTTCTGGACAACGATGCGCATAAATCTCACCCGCCCAGAGCGTGGACTATTCGCTCCATCGCCTCTTTGAGCCTCAAAGAGGGTGTTGTAAGGGAAATGCGCACAAACCCCTCACCATACTTCCCAAACCCCACACCCGGCGTCACCACCACCTGTGCCCGATCGAGGAGAAACTCTGCAAAGCTCAGTGAAGTGAACCCCGAAGGCACGGGAATCCAGACATAGAAGGTCGCTTTGGGATAGGGAAGGTCAAACCCAAGGGTCCGCAAGGTTTCTACCACAAGGTTTCGTCGCTCCGTATACACGGGGATAATGCCCTCCAGGGCCTCTTCGACTCTTGCCAGGGCTTCCACACCCACCCACTGAACGGCGTTGAAAATCCCCGAATCAATGTTGGTTTTTACCCGCCCCAGAGCCTCGATGAGTTTAGCGTTGCCCACAGCAAAGCCAATTCTCCATCCGGTCATGTTGCACATTTTCGAGAGAGAATGAAACTCAATGGCCACTTCTTTCGCTCCTTCAACCTCGAGAATCGAGGGAGCCCTGTACCCATCAAAGCTAATCTCCGAGTACGCCAGATCATGGGCGATGATGAAGCCAAACCGATGGGCAAGGCGAACGACTTCCTGGAAGAATTCGTAAGGGGCCGTGCTCGAGGTGGGGTTGTTGGGGTAGTTCAGAAAGACAAGCTTCACCCGCTCCAGAAGGCTCTCGGGAAAGGCTGAAAAGTCGGGAAGAAAGTGGTTGCCAGGAAGAAGGGGTAACGGGAGAGGAACACCCCCAGCGAGTAAGGTACCAATCTTGTACACAGGGTACCCCGGATCACTGGCCAGAACAAGGTCACCGGGGTCCACCACGCACCAGGGAAAATGGGCAATGCCTTCTTTTGAACCAATGAGCGCTACGACTTCCTGATCCGGGTCAAGGACAACCCCAAAGCGCCTCCGGTACCAGGAAGCTACAGCCTCCCGAAAGGCGTAAAGCCCTCGATACGAGGGATACCGGTGATTCTCAGGATTCCGCACTTCCCGGCACATTCGTTCCACAAGGAAATCTGGGGTTGGCAGATCCGGATCCCCGATGCCAAGGTCGATGATATCCTTGCCTTCTTCCTTTGCCCGGGCGATCTTCTTCTCGATTTCCGCAAAAAGATAGGGAGGGAGATTCTTTATACGCTGGGCAACGTCCACGTTTCTACCGCCTCCTTAAGAAGATGAGCCTCAAAGACTTCTTCGGCCGGTCCCTCAAGGTAGAGATGACCATCCTCTCCCCATGCCACGGTGAGTGTTCCACCAGGCAGATGCACGAGGACCCTTCGCTCGAGCATACCACGGGCAACACCTACTGCTACCACCGCACAGGCCCCGGTACCGCACGCCAGAGTTGCTCCCACTCCCCGCTCCCACACCTTCACTCTCACCTCTTTCGGGTTGAGGACCTCCGCAAACTCCACGTTCGCCCGTTGAGGAAAAAGCGGGTGGTGCTCAATGAGCGGCCCGAAGTGTTCCCAGTTCTCCGGAAGCTCAAAAATTACCGCATGAGGATTTCCCACAGAGACTGCACTGAGCACGAATTCCCGACCATCGACCGTGACGGCTACATGCAGTGCGGACTCTTCCGGAACATCCACAGGAATTTCCCGAGGACGAAAGCGAGGTTCCCCCATGTCCACAACCACCCTCACAACCCGACCCCTCTCGGTGACAACCCTGGGAACAACGATACCTGCCTTTGTCTCCACCCGAAAGGTTTCGCTTGCCACCATTCCCCGCTCAAAGGCAAACTTTGCCAGACACCGGATGCCGTTGCCGCACATCTCCGCCTCGCTTCCATCGGCGTTGAAGATGCGCATGCGCACATCCGCGAGTTCCGAGGGCAAAACCTCGATGACCCCATCGGCTCCGATGCCAAAATGGCGGTCACAGAGTCTTCGAACCACACCAGGAGAGAGAACGAGATCTCCTCGCATCTCTGGAGTACAGAGGAGGAAATCGTTGCCCAGACCGTGCATCTTCACAAAGCGCATCGTCTCCCTCCTACTCCAGTCCCAGAATGCTTTCAAGACCATAGTAGAATCGCGGGGCTTCGCAGACCTTCCGGAGTGCCAGCAGTACCCCCGGCATGAAGGAAGAACGGCTGAGTGAATCGTGGCGAATGGTCAAAATCTGCCCCTCTCCACCGAAAATCACCTCCTGATGGGCCACAAAGCCCGGAAGGCGAACACTGTGGACCCGTACCCCCCGGTACATTCCACCCCGGGCTCCCGCAACGAGTTCCTGGCCCTCAGGAGTCATGAAATGCCCGGAATCCATTCCCTCAATGGTTTTGAGGGCTGTACCCGAAGGAGCATCCTTCTTTTGAGGATGATGGTACTCAATAACTTCCACCGCCTGGAAGAAAGGTGCAGCAACCCGGGCAAAGTACATCATGAGCACCGCTCCAATGGCAAAATTCGGGGCTATCACGCACCCAAGCCGTTCTCTCTCCACAACCTGGCGCATACTCTGAATCTCATCCTGGGCAAGGCCTGTTGTGCCGATGACCATGGCCACCCGGTGTTTCACAAAGACCGGAAAGTTCTTCCGCAAGGCCTCGGCATGGGTAAAGTCACAAACAACCTGAGGGGCACTCTCCCCAAGGATGCGTTCAAGGTCATCCTGTATGAGGATGCCCAAGGGGCCTGTGCCTGAAAGCACACCTGCGTCCTGCCCCACTTCCTGCACATCGCAGGCTCCCACAAGAGCGAAATCCCTCTCCCGAGCCAGAGTCCGCACGATCTCTCTCCCCATTTTCCCCGCAGCACCCACCACGCAGACGCGAATCACTCTGCTCCCTCCTCAGGAATCACGTCTTTCCGCAAAAGATCGCTCAGGCTCTCCGGCCGCACCACAAGGCGCGCCGTGCCATTTTGAACGAACACCACACCAGGACGGGGAATAAGGTTGTAGTTTGAGGCCATGGAGTAGTTGTAAGCACCGGTCCCTTCAACGACCAGAATGTCTCCTCTTTTCACTCTTGGGAGTTCAATCTCCGGGATGAGCACATCTCCTGACTCACAGCACTTCCCCACAATGGCCACCGTTTCCTTTTCCCCTCCCTCAACCCGGTTCCCCAAAA
>JAPWUU010000102.1 GCA_028275365.1 Candidatus Caldatribacterium sp. | reverse complement strand
TTGGTCTTTTACCCGTTTCCTGGTTCAATCCTTTTGCTGCTTCGGCTATCCGCTGGACCAGGGAACATCTGGGACCGGGGAGCCTCTCCTTCCTCGGGACCCTTCCGCTTTCTTTTGAAGATTACGGGTGCCTCTTTGTCCACGGAAGCCCTCGTTCTCCTGTTGACGAGTACATCACTGACCCCTGGCAGGCCCGGGAACTTTTTGAGGAACAGGACTTCTCGGTGTGCTTTTTCGGTCACACCCATGTGGCCGAAGGATATGTGTGGGACGGAAAGAGAACAACGCGTATTGTTTTTCTGGATGGCGGGGAACTTTTGCTTGAGGAGGGTAAGAGGTACCTCGTAAACTGCGGGAGCGTGGGGCAGCCAAGGGACGGAAACCCAAAAGCGAGTTTTGGGATCTTTTTCGTGGAAGAACGGCGGATAGTAATTCAGCGGGTAGCATACGATGTTCGCGCTGCAGCGCGCAAGATTCTCCTTGCTGGTCTTCCAGAAGTTCTGGCCTACCGTCTTGAAGTGGGAGGCTGAAAGTGATACCTTTAGCCTAATAAAGGAAGGAAAGGGGGAGTGTCTGTGCGAAAGCTTTTTGTGGTTGTGCTTTGTGTCGGACTCCTTTTGAGTGGAGTAGCGTCTGCTCAGGAAACCATCCGTATTGGGGCAAATCTCGAAATGACCGGTGCTGTGGCAGCGTACGGCCAGATGATCTGGGAGGGTATTAACCTCATTCGGGAAATCGTCGGCGACACGGTCCTCGGGAAAAAAGTAGAGCTCGTCCTGGTGGACAACAAGAGCGATAAGGTTGAAGCAGCCAATGCCACTACGCGGCTCATCGACAAGGAAAACGTTGTGGCGATTATTGGCCCTGCCATAAGTGGCAGTATGCTTGCAGCGGGTCCGATATGTGAGGAAAAACAGATCCCCATTATTTCTGCTACTGCGACCAATCCCCTTGTCACCCAAGGGAAGAAATTCGTTTTTCGTGCGTGCTTCCTCGATCCCTATCAGGCGGCAGCTGCAGCGCAATTTGCCCGTGAGGACCTGAAGGCCGAGACCGCGGCTATTCTCTCGGACATCGCTCAGGACTACTGCGTGGCCCTGGGGAACTTCTTTAAGGAGGAGTTTGAAAAGCGAGGCGGGAAGGTCATTGTTGAGCAGCACTGCAAAACCGGTGATCAGGACTTCTCGGCCCAGCTCACCACCATCATCAATGCTAACCCCGATCTCCTCTACGTTCCCAACTACTACACGGAAATCGCCCTTATCTGCCGGCAGGCCAGAGACCTGGGGTATGAGGGGATCATTCTCTCCGCTGACGGAGCGGATGCTCCCGAACTCTTTAGTGTAGGGGGCGACGCTGTGGAGGGCCTGTACCATACCGCCATATGGGATGCCACAAAAGGCCTCAACGACATCGGTCAGAAGTACATCGACCGTTACAAGGAGAAATTCGGAAAGGACCCCAACATGTTCGGAGCCCTTGGGGCTGATGCATACCTCATTCTCATCAATGCCATCGAACGTGCTGGATCCACCGATCCTGTAAGGATTCGGGAAGCCATTGAGGATACCGAGAACCTTGACGTGGTTACGGGGAAGGTGACCATCGAAAACGGAGATGCCCTCAAGCCTGTGGTTGTCAGGAAAGTCGAGGGTGGAAAGTTCGTCTTTGTGAAGACGGTGACTGTCGAGTGAACCGAAAAAGGGGCAGGTTGATCCTGCCCCTTTTTCCCTGAGGTGCTATGAGCTGGGTAACCTTTTTCCAGCAACTCATGAATGGAATTTCGGTGGGAAGTCTTTACGCTCTTTTGGCCATTGGGTACACCCTTGTCTATGGTATCCTGGGCCTCATTAATTTCGCCCACAGCGATGTTTTCATGCTCGGGACATACTTTGCCTTCTTCATGATGGTCATTTTCCTTCTCCCCTGGTGGCTTTCGGTCCTCATAGGGGTGGCGCTCTGTGCCGTTGTGGGTATGAGCATTGAACGGGTGGCGTACCGCCCGCTCAGGAATGCTCCCCGGATATCGGCGCTCATCACCGCGGTGGGCGTTTCCTTCTTTATCGAGAATCTCGGTCTTGTTACGGTGGGTGCCCGACCCAAGGGTTTCCCACGACCAGACCTTATGAAGAACGTCTACGTCCTCCTTGGAGCCCGCATTCAGGGTGTGACCTTCTGGGTCCCCGTCATCAGCATTCTCATCCTTTTTGTCCTTTTCTACATCGTGTACCGGACGAAAATCGGCATAGCCATGCGGGCTGTTTCCAGGGATATGGAAACGACGCGCCTTATGGGGGTCGATGTCGACCGGATTATCCTCTACACTTTTGCTCTGGGTTCAGCTTTGGCCGGGATTGGAGGAGTGCTCTGGGCGTGCAAGTACCCTCAGATTAATCCTCTCATGGGCGTTTTCCCTGGATGGAAGGCCTTTACCGCTGCGGTCGTGGGTGGCATCGGGAACGTGGTTGGGGCAATGCTTGGAGGATTCATCATTGGCCTTGCAGAAATCCTGATCGTGGCCTTTTTCCCGGGTCTTACGGGGTACCGGGATGCTTTTGTCTTCACTATCCTCATCGTCTTTCTCCTTGTTCGTCCCGGTGGCCTCATGGGTGAGGCGGTGAGGGAGAAGGTATGACGGTGGGAGAGATTTCAGCGCGCTGCCGCCTCTTCCTCACGGTGCTTCTTTTCGGTCTCCTCATGCTTGGTGTGGTTCTGGCTGAAAGATACCTCAACGCTTATCTCGTTCGAATTCTCAACACTGCCTGCATTTACGTCGTTGCGGCGGTGGCGTACAATCTCGTGAACGGTGTCACCGGTCAGTTCTCCCTGGGGCCCAACGCTTTCATGGCCATTGGGGGGTACACGGTGGCCCTGCTCATGCTTCCTCTGGCCCAGAAAAAGGAAGTGTACTTCCTCCAGCCTTTGATTTGGCCTTTGAACGCCTTTTCTTTTCCTCCCTCGCTGTTCATCGTGGCGCTTTTCCTTGGAGGGCTTCTTGCCGCGCTCTTTGCGTTGCTCATCGGTATTCCCACGCTTCGCCTGCGGGGGGATTACCTGGCCATAGCAACTTTTGGTTTTGGAGAAATCGTGATTGTTCTGGCCAATAACCTCATTCCAATCACCAATGGTGCTCTTGGGATTAAGGGAATCCCTGAGTACACGAATCTGTGGTGGACGGCCAACTGGGCTTTCTGGACGGTCTTTGTGGTGAAGAATCTAGTGAACTCAAGCTTTGGCAGAGCTCTGAAGGCCATCCGGGAGAACGAGATCGCCGCTGAGGCCATGGGGGTGAATCTCTTTCGCCACAAACTCCTGGCCTTTGTGCTCAGCGGCTTTTTTGCTGGAGTTGCGGGAGGGCTTTTCGTCACCCTCATCAGTACGGTCTCGCCTACACTTTTCACCTTCAGCATGACCTTTAACCTCCTCATCATCATCGTCCTTGGAGGTCTTGGAAGCATCACGGGATCAACAGTCACCGCAATCCTCTTTGCCTTTCTCCAGGAGCTACTGCGGGAGGTTGAGGCTCCCCACACCATTGGTTCCTGGACCTTTCCCGGAATCCCCGGGATGCGGATGGTGGTCTTCTCGGTTATCCTCGTGGTCCTCATGATTTTCTACCGGAGAGGGCTTTTTGGGCGGAGAGAACTCTCTTTTGAGGACGTGTTGTATCTGCTTCTTGGGAGGAAGGCCCGTGCCTGAGCGAGAAGAAGTTCTCCGGATCGACCGTGTGACCATCGCTTTTGGGGGACTTGTGGCGGTGAACGACTTCTCCCTTACCCTCTGGGAGGGAGACCTCGTGGGACTCATTGGGCCAAACGGGGCGGGAAAGACCACGGTCTTCAACATCGTGAGCGGTCAGTATCTCCCCACCCGTGGTCGGGTCTTCTTCTTTGGGAAGGACATCACCGGCCTCTCCCCGGACCGTGTCACCGCTTTGGGCAT
>JAPWUU010000024.1 GCA_028275365.1 Candidatus Caldatribacterium sp. | reverse complement strand
CGGAATATTCCGGTGGGGACGCTCATTCACAACATCGAACTTCGCAAGGGCAAGGGAGGGCAACTCGTCCGTTCTGCTGGGAGTTATGCCCAGCTCCTCGCCAAAGAGGGGAACTACGCCCACGTTCGTTTGCCATCGGGAGAAATCCGTCTCATTCACCTTGACTGCATGGCCACCATCGGGCAGGTCGGTAATGTGGACCACGAGAACATCACCATCGGAAAGGCGGGGAGAAGCCGGTGGCTTGGTATCCGGCCCACCGTTCGTGGAGTGGCCATGAACCCCATCGACCATCCCCATGGTGGTGGTGAGGGACGGGCACATGGTGGCCGGCACCCTGTGAGCCCGTGGGGTCTGCTCACGAAAGGTTACAAGACCCGGCGGAACAAGCAAACCGACAAGTGGATTATCAAGAGGAGAAAGTAGTGGAGGGAGGCTGTGTCCTTTGGGCAGGTCATCGAAGAAGGGTCCATATGTCGACCCGAAACTCCGGAAAAAGATCGAGGAACTGAATAAGCGGGGCGAGAAAAGGGTCATCAAAACCTGGGCTCGGGCATGTGTGATCATCCCTGAGATGGTCGGACACACCATCGCGGTGTACAACGGGAGAAGACACATTCCCGTCTACATCACCGAGCAGATGGTGGGACACCGTCTGGGGGAGTTTGCTCCAACCCGGACCTTTAAGGGCCATGGTGCTCCCACAGAGCGCTCAACAGCGCTGAAGTAAGGGGTGAAAGCCGATGGAAGCAAGGGCAACGGCAAAATACGTCCGTATTTCTCCCCGGAAGGCCAGGCAGGTTGTGAACCTCATCAGGGGGAAGAAGGCTCAGGAGGCCCTGGTCCTTTTGCGGTTTATTCCTAAAAAGGCCGCTCGCCTGGTATACAAGGTTCTGCAGTCGGCCATTGCCAACGCGGAGAACAACTGGAACATGGATGTTGACAAGCTCGTCGTTTCCCGGGCCTATGTCGACCAGGGTCCTACCTGGAAGAGAGTTCATCCCCGGGCTTTCGGGCGTGCCTATTTGATTCGGAAACGAACCTCTCACATCACCATTGTGGTCTCTGAGGCGGAGGAGGGAAAGTAATTGGGCCAAAAAGTCAATCCTATCGGACTCCGTTTGGGCATTGTGACCACCTGGCAGTCACGATGGTATGCGGAGAAGGAGAAGTACACCAATTACCTCCTTGAGGACCTGAAGATTCGTCGCTACATCAAGGAGCGGTTCTATCGCTCCGGCATTTCCAGGGTCGAGATAGAACGCCTGGCGAATCAGATCAAGGTCATTATCAAAACCGCGCGACCGGGAATCGTCATCGGACGCAAGGGGAGTGAGGTGGAGAAGCTCCGCCAGGAGCTCCAGAACCTCACGGGAAATCAGAACATCCAGATTTCGGTAGAAGAGGTGCCCGTTCCCGAAATCGATGCCCAGCTTGTGGCGGAGAACATCGCCGCCCAGATTGAGCGCCGGGTGTCGTATCGGCGGGCGATGAAGCAGGCCATCGCCCGGGCGCTGAAGATGGGCGCCAAGGGTATCAAGATTGCCTGTTCGGGACGACTTGCAGGGGCAGAAATCGCCCGTGAGGAATGGTACCGTGAGGGGCGTTTGCCCCTCCAGACGCTTCGCGCCGACATCGATTACGGTTTTGCTGAGGCACTCACCACATATGGCAAAATCGGCGTGAAGGTCTGGATTTTCAAGGGCGAAGTCATCTCCCCAGGAGAAGTCCTTGAAGAGGGAGTTGTTTCCCTTCCTCAGGAAGAACGTTACGAGGAGGAGCTTGAAGACTATGTTGATGCCCAAGAGAGTTAAGTACCGAAAGCAGCAGCGTGGAAGACTCAAGGGAACCGCCTTTCGGGGCAATGAGGTGGATTTTGGCGATTACGGTCTCCAGGCTCTGGAGCCGGCATGGGTCACCAATCCCCAGATTGAAGCAGCCCGGATAGCCATTTCCCGGCATATCAAGAAGGGTCGCATCTGGATTCGCATTTTCCCCGACAAGCCCTATACCAAAAAACCTGCCGAATCCCGGATGGGAAAAGGCAAAGGCCCGGTGGAGGGATGGGTGGCTGTAGTCCGTCCTGGGCGAGTGCTCTTTGAGGTGGGAGGCGTGGACAGAGAAACGGCTTACGAGGCGCTCCGTATCGCCTCTCACAAGCTTCCCATAAAGACGAGGATTATTGAGAGACGGGTTGAGTAGGGGTGATGGTGGTGAAGGCTTCGGAGCTCAGGAATTTCACCAATGAAGAACTCAATCAAAAGCTCAAGGATTTGCGCATGGAGCTCTTCAATCTGAGGTTTCAGGCCATTACAGGACAGCTGGCAAATCCCAAGAGGATCCAGGCCGTGAAGCGGGACATCGCCCGTATCAAAACCATTCTTCGGGAACGAGAGCTTGCGGCAAAGCGGCAGGAGGGCCGTTGACATGGGTACGCGGAAGCGATTCGTCGGTGAGGTTGTCAGTGATGCTATGGATAAAACCGTGGTGGTACGGGTGGAGCGCATCACTGAACATCCACTGTACAAGAAGAAGATTCGGAAAAGCGTGAAATTCAAAGCCCATGATGAGCACAATATGTGTTCGGTGGGCGATAAGGTGCTCATCGAAGAGACCCGACCTTTGAGCAAGACCAAACGATGGAGAGTGGTCGCTTTGCTTGAGAAAGCGAGAGTCAGGGGAGGAGAGGAAGTTGATTCAGCCGAGAACTATGCTTGAGGTTGCGGATAACACCGGAGCAAAGCGAATCATGTGTATTCGGGTCCTTGGTGGGTCCAACCGGCGCTACGCCAGTATTGGTGATGTCATCATTGCCTCGGTGAAAGAGGCTGAACCACACTCCAATGTGAAAAAGGGCGAAGTTGTCCGTGCCGTTGTGGTTCGAACAAGGAAAGCAGTACGCCGACCCGATGGCACATATGTTCGCTTTGATGACAATGCGGCCGTGCTCGTCACCAATCAGGATGTCCCGCGAGGGACCCGGGTGTTCGGGCCGGTAGGGCGCGAGTTGCGTGAGAAGAACTTCATGCGGATTGTCTCCTTGGCTCCGGAAGTGGTGTAGGGAGTGATGGTTATGGAACTCAAAGCAAAAAGGGTCAAGGTTCCCATCAAGAAAGGGGACCTTGTGGAGGTTATCCACGGGAAGGACAGGGGGAAACGGGGAAAGGTTCTGAGCGTTTTCCCTCAGGAAGGAAAGGTTATCGTTGAAGGGGTCAACATGGTGAAGAAGCACACCCGTCCAACCCAGGATAACCCCCAGGGAGGTATCATTGAGCGGGAAAACCCCGTGAGGATTTCCAACGTCCGCCTGGTGTGCAGCCGCTGTGGGCAGAAAACCCGGATTAAGCGGGTGAAACTCCCTGATTCCCGTTTCCGGGTGAGGGTTTGCAAGAAATGCGGTGAGATCATCGACAAGGTCTGAAACAGGGGGGCTTAAGCAGTGTCCATCACGAAAGAGAAGTACTATAAAGAGGTTGTTCCCAAGCTCCTGAAGGAGTTCGGCTATAAAAACATCATGCAGGTTCCCAAGCTTGAGAAAATCGTCATCAACATGGGTGTGGGGGATGCTACGCAGAACCCCCATTACCTCGACCTTGCGGTGGAGGAGCTCGCGCTCATCACAGGGCAGAAGCCCTTGGTGACCCGGGCGAAGAAGTCGATTTCCAACTTCAAGCTCCGCAAGGGCATGCCCATCGGGTGCAAGGTAACGCTCCGAAAAGATCGCATGTACGAGTTCCTTGACCGCTTCCTGAATATCGCCATCGCCAGGATCCGTGACTTCCGGGGATTCCCCGGTAGCTCTTTCGATGGGCGGGGGAACTGCACCATCGGGATTGAGGAACAGCTCATTTTCCCCGAAATCAATTACGACCGTGTGGAACGGGTGCGGGGGATGAACATCACCTTTGTGACCACGGCAAGAACAGACGAAGAGGCCAGAGCCCTCCTTGAGGGTCTGGGTCTGCCTTTCCGAAAATGAGGGAGGACTGAAATGGCACGTAAAGCAAAGATTGAGAAGAACAAAAACCTTGAAAAACTCAAGTTCAAGGTTCGTTACCGGAACCGCTGTTCTCTGTGCGGTCGACCGCGGGGATACCTTCGGGATTTCGGCATGTGCCGGATTTGCTTCCGAACTCTGGCGAGTCGTGGTGAAATCCCCGGTGTTACCAAATCGAGTTGGTGAGGGGAAGGGGAGGAGAAATGGCGCACACCGACCCTATTGCGGATATGCTGACACGGATTCGTAATGCCCTGAAGGCCGGGCATCCGATGGTTAAGGTCCCCGCCTCCCGCCTGAAGATTGAGATTGCACGGATCATGCGGGAGGAAGGGTACATTCAGGATTACAAGATTATTGCCAGGGATGGCAACAAGAGAGAGTTGCTCATCGAGCTGAAGTACGGTCCTCATCGCGAACGGGTGATCAACGGCCTGCGCCGGATCAGTAAACCTGGGCTCAGAATCTACGCTGGAAAGGACGAGATTCCGATTCTCCTTGGAGGCCTGGGGACGGTCATCGTCTCCACCTCCCGAGGCGTCATGACGGGGAAAGAGGCAAGAAAACTCGGCATAGGTGGAGAGGTGCTGTGCTTCATATGGTGACGGAGGAGGATGACCATGTCGCGGATTGGACGAAAGCCTGTTGCAATTCCGCAGGGGGTGGAGGTTACCGTTGAGGGGACAACGGTAACCGTGAAAGGTCCAAAAGGGACGCTGACTCGAACCTTCCACCCCCGCATGCGGATCGAGAAAGACGGCAATGTCCTGAAGGTGCTCCGCCAGGGAGATACCAAGCTCGATAAATCCCTTCACGGACTCACGCGGACCCTTCTTCACAACATGATTGAGGGCGTGACCAGGGGGTTTGAAAAGGCCCTGGAGGTGAACGGTCTGGGGTACCGTGTGCAGAAACGGGGGGAAACCCTGGTGCTGAACATTGGTTTCACCCACCCGGTTGAGATTCAGCCTCCTGAAGGTATTTCCTTTGAAGTCGAGGGGCAGATTATCCGGGTGAAGGGCATCGATAAAGAAAAGGTTGGTCAGGTGGCTGCGGACATTCGTAAGCTGCGAAAGGTTGAACCCTACAAGGGTACCGGCATCAAGTACGTGGGTGAGGTCGTCCGGAGGAAACAGGGAAAGGCAGCGGCAAAGTAGTCTGAGGGGAGTGTTCGGAGAATGATTATCAGCGAGAAACGGGGAAAATGGGAACGCCGAATCCGTCGACATCGAAGAGTGCGGAAAAAGGTGCGGGGAACTGCTGAACGTCCCCGTCTTTCGGTGTTCCGGAGTTTAAAGCACATTTACGCTCAGATTATCAACGACGAGGAAGGACGGACTCTGGTGGCGGCGTCCTCCCTTTCTCCCGAAATCCGGGGAATGCAGGGGACAAAAACAGATATCGCCCGGGCTGTCGGTCGTCTCATCGCCCAGAAGGCTCTGGAGAAGGGGATCACGAAGGTGGTCTTTGACCGTGGTGGGTACAAGTACCATGGACGGGTAAAAGCCCTGGCCGAAGGGGCGCGCGAAGCAGGTTTACTCTTTTAGAGTTCGGAGGGTCAGACGCTATGGGGAGAATCAATCCGGAAGGAATGGAACTCCAGGAACGCCTCATTGCAGTGACCAGGGTGAGTAAGGTCGTCAAGGGAGGGAAGCGCTTCGGGTTCCGCGCCCTGGTTGCCGTGGGCAATGGTGACGGCGTTGTGGGTATAGGTCTTGGGAAAGCGAAGGAAGTGCCCGATGCCGTTCGGAAAGCGGTGGAACGGGCGAAGAAGTCCCTAATTCGTTTTCCCATGCGGGGAACGACCATCGTCCATGAGGTTCGTGGGGAGTTCGCTGCAAGCACAGTGGTGTTGAAACCTGCGGCTCCAGGGACAGGGGTCATCGCGGGAGGCACCGTCAGAGCCATCATGGAGGTCGCCGGAGTGAAGGACATCCTGACGAAGTCCCTTGGGAACAACAATCCCATCAATCTCGCGCGTGCCACCATTCAGGGGCTTTTGCGTTTGAGAGACCCTCATGAAGTGGCTGCCCTTCGGGGGAAGACCCTGAAGGAACTCTTTGAGCCGCAGAAAGGGGGAAAGTGATGTGGCGGGGAAGATGCTGCGGATGACCCTGGTGCACAGTCCCATTGGGCATCCTGAGTCTCACAAGCGCACTGTTCGGGCACTGGGTTTTCGGAAGCTCTACGAAACCATCGTGAAGGAGGACTCCCCGTCTCTGCGGGGCATGATTGCCAAGGTTCGATACCTTCTAAAAGTTGAGGAGATATAGGGGGAAGTCGATATGAAAATCAACGAGCTGCGACCTGCAAAGGGTGCTTTCCATCCCCGGAAGCGAGTAGGAAGGGGCATTGGGTCGGGCCACGGAAAGACCTCCGGTCGGGGGATGAAGGGCCAGAAGGCTCGTTCGGGAGGACAAATTCATCCCCGTTTTGAGGGTGGACAGATGCCCCTTGTTCGGCGGGTCCCCAAGAGGGGTTTCCACAATCCCTGCGCTGAGGAGTGGGAGATTGTGAACGTGAGCGCCCTGAACCGCTTTCCCGATGGAACCGAGGTCACCCCGGAGCTCTTGCAGGAGTGTGGCCTTGTGGAGGGCAAAAGGTCCAGGGTCAAGATTCTGGCCAAGGGAGAACTCCAGCGACGTCTTGTCGTGAAGGCCCATGCGTTTTCGGCACGGGCGAGGACCCTGATTGAGGAAAGAGGCGGGAAGGCCGAGGTGCTGTGACATGTGGGAATCCCTGGTCAAACTCTTCAGGATACCGGACCTGAAAAGAAGGGTCATTTTCACGCTGCTTATGCTTGTGGTTTTCCGTATCGGTGCGCACATCCCCGTCCCCGGTATTGACCCAAAGGCTCTGGCGAACGTCTTTTCCCGGGGTGGGGTCCTCGGGTTCCTCGATATGTTTGCAGGAGGAGCGCTGAGCAATTTCTCCATCCTGGCCCTGGGGATTATGCCCTACATTAATGCCTCCATTATCATCCAGCTTTTGACCTCGGTCATTCCTCAACTTGAGGAGCTGGCAAAAAGCGGGGAGGAGGGGCGGGACAAGATTGCCCAGTACACCCGCTGGGGGGCCATCCTCCTTGCTCTGGTTCAGGGGTTTGGCATAACGGTGTGGATGGAAAACCTCGGGGTAGTCCTGGCCACAGGATGGGCGTATCGCTTCACCGTGATCATCACCCTCGCTGCGGGGAGCATGTTCCTCATGTGGCTTGGGGAACTCATCTCTGATTTCGGCATTGGCAATGGCATATCGCTCATCATCTTTGCGGGTATCGTTGCCCGGCTCATGCCGCAGTTTTTCCGGACCTTCTCGCTGATCCGGCTTGGAGAAGTGAATCCCTTCCTCTTTGGCATAGCCCTTGTGGTGGCGGTTTTCATCGTGGCCTTCGTCGTGGAGTTCCAGGAAGCACAGCGGAAAATCCCGGTGCAGTACGCCAAGCGAGTTGTGGGAAGGCGAGTCTATGGAGGGCAGAGTACCCATATCCCCATCCGGGTGATTCAGGGAGGGGTGATCCCCATCATCTTTGCCTCGTCGGTACTGCTTTTCCCTGCGACTCTGGCGCAGTTCTTCGAGGGCTCCGGTTTCATGAAGAGCCTGGCCAACGCGCTTTCTCCAGATTCGGCGCTGTACCTTTCGCTGTATGCCGCACTCATTATCTTCTTCACCTATTTCTACACTGCGGTCACGTTTAACCCGGTGGACCTTGCGGAGAACATGAAAAAGTACGGCGGATTTATCCCGGGAATACGGCCGGGGAGGCCGACGGTGGAGTACATTGACCGCTGTCTCACCCGCATCACCCTCTGGGGTGCACTGGTGCTCGCCTTCATTGCTGTGGTGCCGAACATCCTCGTGGAGCTCACCAAGGTCACCACTTTTTACTTCGGCGGCACGGCCATCCTCATCATGGTTGGGGTGGCCATTGAAACGGTGACACAGCTTGAAGCACAGCTCCTCATGCGGCATTACGAAGGGTTCATTCGACGGTAAGGAGGAGGAACCATGCGAATCATTCTCCTTGGACCTCCAGGAGCAGGAAAGGGTACCCAGGCAAAGAGAATCGAGGAAGAGTTCGGTATTCCCCAGCTGGCTACAGGGGATATTCTCCGCTTGGCCATCAGAGAGGGAACGGAATGGGGGAAAAAGGCTGAACCCTTTGTTCGAGAGGGGCAGCTTGTCCCTGATGAGGTAGTCATCGGAGTGGTGAAAGAGCGGCTTTCTCGCGACGACGTGCGGCGGGGGTTCATTCTCGACGGATTCCCAAGAACACTCAAGCAGGCTGAAGCCCTGGAGGAGATGTTGAAAGAGCTCCACATGGCCATCGATGCCGTAGTGTACTTTGACATTCCGGCTGAGGAACTTGTTCGACGGCTCTCGGCTCGGAGAGTTTGCGAGAACTGCCAGACTCCGTACAACCTCATTTCCAGTCCTCCCCGGTCTGATGAGGTGTGTGATCGCTGTGGGGGGAGGCTGATACAGCGTCCGGACGACACTCCAGAGGTTATCCGGAAACGCCTTGCGGTATACGAGGAGCAGACGCGACCCCTTGTGGAGTTCTACGCCCGGAAAGGACTCCTTGTCACCGTGCCCGCTTCGGGCTCCATTGAGGAAACCTACGCTCGGGTGAAGGAGCTTCTTGCCAAAAAGTTGCACGGCAATGGCTAAGCTGACAAGGAGAGAAGACCTTGAGAAGATTCGAAGAAGCGGACGGATACTGGGGAATGTTCTGGAAAAGGTGAAGACCCTCCTTGCTCCCGGGGTGAGCACGGCCTTTATCGAGGAAGTGGTTCGGGAGTTCATTGTGCGGTGTGGTGCACGGCCTGCCTTTCTGGGGTACAGGGGGTTTCCGGCGGCGCTGTGCATTTCCATCAACGACGAGGTGGTCCACGGGATTCCGGGGAAACGTATTATCCGAAGCGGCGACCTGGTGAGTATCGATATCGGGGTCGAGTTTGAGGGCTTTTACACCGATGCGGCCTTCAGCATAGTCGTGGGGGATGGCCATCCCGTAGCCCGAAGGCTTGTGGAGGTAACGAAAAAGGCGCTCTATGCGGGGATTCGTCGGGCTCTTCCTGGCAATCGGGTGGGGGACATCTCCCATGCCATTCAGACGACGATTGAGCGGGAAGGGTTTGCCGTTGTACGGGATCTCGTGGGGCATGGAGTAGGAAAAAGCCTCCATGAGGATCCTCAAATTCCGAACTTTGGGCAGAAAGGGCAGGGGGCGATCCTTGAAGAGGGAATGGTTCTTGCTATTGAGCCCATGGCGAATGAGAGGGGGTACAGGGTGAAAATCCTTGAAGATGGATGGACGGTGGTTACGGAAGACGGGGGATTATCTGCCCACTTTGAGCACACGGTTCTTGTGCGTAAGGGGCAACCCGAAATCCTTACCGTGAGCGAGAGAGGGGATTTCTTCTGATGGCAAAGGACGATTTCATCGAGGTGAAGGGTACAGTCATTGAGCCTTTACCAAACGCCATGTTTCGAGTAGAATTGGAGACCGGTAAAGTCATCCTGGCACATATTTCCGGGAAGATGCGCATGCATTACATTCGCATCCTTCCCGGGGACAAGGTGACCGTACAGATTTCCAAGTACGATCCCACCAAGGGGAGGATTGTCTACCGGCACAAGTAGGGAAGGAGGTTACGGTCGTGAAAGTCCGTGCTTCGGTGAAGCCACGGTGTGAGAAGTGCAAGGTTGTGCGGCGTAAAGGGAGAGTTTTTGTGGTGTGTTCAGAACCACGGCATAAGCAGAGACAGGGTTAGGAGGTCTCAAGATGGCTCGTATTGCTGGTGTTGATTTGCCGCCGAACAAGCGGATTGACATTGCCCTGACGTACA
This sequence comes from Candidatus Caldatribacterium sp., assembly GCA_028275365.1. Lineage (GTDB taxonomy): Bacteria > Atribacterota > Atribacteria > Atribacterales > Caldatribacteriaceae > Caldatribacterium. The sequence continues at coordinate 6,179 of JAPWUU010000024.1, read as the reverse complement.
TATACGGCATTGGCAGAAGCCTTTCCAAGAAAATCCTCGAAGAGGCTAAAGTTGACCCGGCGGTGAAGGTGAAGGACCTGACCGATGACGAAATCAGCCGGATTCAGAAAATTGTTGAGCAGTATCCGGTTGAGGGAGAGCTTCGGGCGCGGGTTTCGCAGAACATCAAGCGCCTTATCGCCATCGGGTGTTACCGGGGGTTGCGCCACCGGAGGGGTCTACCAGTCCGTGGGCAGCGAACCCGGACCAATGCCCGAACCCGCAAAGGTCCACGGAGAACGGTGGGAGTCAAGAGGAAGAAGTAGGAAAGTCCCGAAAAAAGGAGGTCTGAAGCACCTTGGCAAAACCTTCCCGGAGGAAAAAGAGAGAGCGGCGAATTGTTCGCGAGGGCATTGCTCATATTAAGTCCACGTTCAACAACACCATCGTGTCCATTACGGACCGTCAGGGGAACGTTATCGCCTGGGCGAGTGGTGGCACGGTGGGTTTTAAGGGAACGAAGAAGGGGACTCCCTTTGCCGCCCAGCTTGCAGCAGAACAGGCGGCCAAGAAGGCCATGGATTTTGGTCTGAGAGAAGTCGACGTGCTGGTGAAGGGTCCTGGTGCTGGTCGGGAAACGGCCATCCGTTCACTCCAGGCAGCAGGACTTGTGATTAACTCCATCAAGGACGTGACTCCCATACCCCATAATGGTTGCCGGCCGCCAAAGCAGAGAAGAGTCTGAAGGAGGATAGAGGATGTCACGATACACTGGACCAAGGTGTCGTATTTGTCGTCGGCAGGGGATGAAGCTCTTCCTGAAGGGTCCCCGGTGTTTCACGGACAAGTGCGCTTTTGAACGACGACCGTTCCCTCCCGGTATTCACAAGGGCGGACGGAAGCGTCTCTCAAGCTACGGATTGCAGCTTCGTGAAAAGCAGAAGGTTCGCTTCATCTACGGTATTACCGAGAGGCAGTTCAAGAAGTACTTCGATATGGCCACGAAGATGCCTGGACTCACCGGGGAGAACCTGCTTTCGCTTCTTGAGCGCAGGCTCGACAACGTTGTTTTCCGGATGGGCCTGAGCGACTCTCGAGCAGAGGCTCGCCAGATGGTCCTCCACGGGCATTTCCTGGTGAACGGAAAACGGGTCAACATCCCCTCGTACCTTGTGGAAGTGGGTGACGTGATCGAGCTTTCAGAACGGGGGAAAGAACACGAGAAGATTCGAGAACTCCTCGAGGAGAAGGAGGACCTTCAGGTTCCTTCCTGGCTCTCTGTGGACAGGAGTTCGGCGAAGGCTGTGGTCCTTCGCGAGCCGAAGCGGGAGGATATCGACTTCCAGGTTCAGGAACAGCTCATCGTGGAGTTCTACTCCAAGTGATTTGAGGTGTCTCTCATGCAGGACCTGAAGAGTCTCATGAAGTGTGAGCTTCTTGAGTTTCGAGAGGACCCGGTGACGCACGCGCAGTACGGGAAGTTTGCCGTTGAGCCCTTTGAGTCCGGCTGGGGCATAACGGTGGGCAATGCCCTGCGACGCGTTCTCCTCTCCTCAATTGAAGGAGCAGCCGTCACGGCGGTCCAGATTGACGGGATCATCCACGAGTTCTCCCCCCTTCCGGGAGTCCGGGAAGACGTTACGGACCTCATCCTGAACCTCAAGGGCCTCGTCGTGCGTTCGTATTCAGAGAGCGAAACGTTGTACCTTGACGTTCGAGGAATTCCTGGTGCTCTCCGAAGGGTTACGGCTCGTGATATCCGGCCAAATCCGAATGTGGAAATCATTAATCTCGACCACTATCTTGCAGAACTCGAGGAGAACGGCCATCTCAGCATGAGGATTTTCATCGGGAGAGGGAAGGGGTACCGGGAAGCGGAGGGGGACACCTACCATACCTACGATATCATTCCGGTTGATGCCATGTTCAGCCCGGTGCGGAAAGTCAACTTCCAGGTCATGGACACCCGGGTTGGGCAGTTCACCAACTACGACAAGGTGCTCCTTGAAATCTGGACAAACGGTGCTATCACTCCTCAGCAGGCTTTCCGGAGGGCCCTTGAGCTCCTTGTGGAGGAGTTCTCACATCTTCTGAATCTCCTGAAAGAGCGTATTGGGGAACCGCCTCTTGGGGTGGGTCCCGGCGAGGAAAAAGCTTCTCTGGAAGAGCGGGAGATGACCATTGAAGAACTCGAACTCTCTGTGCGGGCGTATAACTGCCTGAAAAGGGCTCGCATCAACACGGTTCGAGAACTCCTGGAGATTGTCCAGAATCGTCCGGAGGACCTGAAGAAAATCAAGAATCTCGGTCAGAAGACGTACGAGGAGATTATCGGAAAGCTCGAAAGGCTCGGATACCGACTGGGGGAAAAGAGAGAAGCAGGGAGTGACTGAGCCATGAGGCATCGTAAGAGAACCGAAAAGCTGGGAAGAAAGACTTCCCACAAGGAAAGCATGCTGGCCAATATGATAGTCTCGCTCATCAAAAACGGCAAGATTGAGACCACGGAGGCGAAGGGCAAGGTTCTCAAGAGGTACTTCGAGCGGGTGGTTTCTCTGGCCATACGGGGTGACAATGCCTCCATGCGGCAGGTTGTGTCCTGGGTGCGGGACAAAGAAGCCTTCAAGACCCTGCTTCGAAGCATTGTGCCCCGCATGAGGGAACGCAGGGGAGGATACTGTCGTCTCGTCAAAGCCGGCTTTCGCATCGGTGACGGGGCCCCGCTTGTGCTTGTGGAGATTGTGGAATAGTGGGATATGATGTGTTTTGAGGACGTCCACTTCTGGTACGGAGAAAAGGAAGACCCCCGGGCAGTTGCAGCGCTTCGGGGCGTATCTTTTGTTCTCCGGGAAGGGGAGTTTGTTGTTCTTCTGGGTCGCAACGGTTCCGGGAAATCGACGCTGGCCAAGCACTGCAACGGGCTTCTTGTCCCCAGAAAGGGGCGCGTTTGCGTTGACGGGATGGACACCCGTGACGAATCGGTGCTCTGGGAAATCCGCCGGCGTGTTGGCCTGGTTTTCCAGAACCCGGACAATCAGCTCATTGCTACGACAGTCGAGGAGGACGTTGCCTTTGGTCCGGAGAACCTGGGTCTCCCTCCGTCAGAAATCCGCAAGAGGGTTGACGAAGCTTTGGCGCGGGTAGGGATGAGTGAGTACAGGAAGCGGGAACCTCATACGCTCTCTGGGGGACAGAAGCAGCGGGTAGCCATTGCGGGGGTTTTAGCGATGCATCCGAAGTACCTCGTTCTTGATGAGGCTACGGCTATGCTCGACCCGGAGGGTCGGGAGGAGCTTTTACAGCTTCTCCGGGAACTCCGAAAAGACGTTGGCATTCTCCACATTACCCATAACGTGGAAGAGGCTCTCCTGGCCGATCGGGTTATGGTCATCGACAATGGGGAGATTGTGGCCGAGGGGTCCCCGCGCGAGGTGTTTCTCGTAGGGAAGGACATTGAGAAGTGGGGACTGGAACTCCCCCAGATTGTGGAAGTGGCACTCCTTTTGTGGAAGGATTACCCGGACCTTTTCTCTGTTCTTCCCCTTTCTCCGGACGAACTGGTGGATGCCCTGTGTTCATACTCGTAGAGAACGTTTCCTTCACCTACCTTGCCAATACCCCCTTTGCCGTCCAAGCGCTGCGAGGTGTTTCTCTGACCATCTCCCGGGGTGAGAGCGTGGCCATTCTTGGGCGGACTGGGTGTGGGAAATCCACCCTTGTCCAGCACCTGAACGGCCTTCTCATGCCCCAGGAGGGGAGAGTGGTGGTCGACGGGGTGGATACCCGGGTTCGGGGAGCAGCGCTCAAGGGGATTCGTCAGAAAGTGGGGCTTGTGTTCCAGTACCCTGAGGACCAGATGTTTGAGGAAACCGTTTTTCGGGAAGTAGCCTTTGCCCCACGGAATATGGGTGTGGAGGGTGAAGAACTCGAAGCGCGGGTGCGCTGGGCGATGGAGGCGGTGGGGCTGAACTACGAGGCACTTAAGGACAAGAGTCCTTTTGAGCTTTCGGGAGGACAGATGCGCCGGGTGGCCATCGCCAGCATCCTCTCCATGAAACCCGAAGTCCTCGTCCTTGATGAACCCACCGCTGGTCTTGATCCTCAGGGGAGAACGGCCCTGCTTGAACGTCTCCAGGACCTTCGCAGGCAGTGGGGCTTAACAGTGGTGCTTGTCTCTCATAACGTTGAGGATGTGGCGCGCATAGCGGAAAGGGTTGTGGTTCTTGAACAGGGAAGGGTGGTCTTCGATGGCCCAGTGCGGGAGTTCTTTGCCTGCGAGCACCGGATGCGACAGTACGGGATTATCCCCTCACCTCTCCTTCAGGCAGCTTTTCTCCTGCGAGCACGGGGATTCGAAGTGGATCCCCCGCTGACACCCCTTGAGCTCTACCGGGAGATTGAGGAGAAGGTCCTTGCGAGGAGGAAGCCGTGTTCGGTAAAAGTGTAGTGATCGGACAGTACGTTCCCCTTGATTCAGCTATGCACCGTCTGGATCCTCGGAGCAAAATCTTCTTCGTGGCTTTAGGAATTGTGACGCTCTTCCTCGTTCAATCGTGGTTGTCTTTCGCCCTTCTGGGAGGGTTCTTTGTCCTCCTTGTCCTTCTTGCCCACCTTCCCTTCCAGTACGTCTTGAAGAGCCTGCGTCCTCTCTGGGTGCTTCTTGCTCTCACCCTTTGTCTCCATGTGTTCTTCACACCGGATGATGCGCTGGTGCTCTTTGGGTTTCTTCGCGTCTCTCTGGGAGGACTGTTCAAGGGGCTTTTCATCGTTGCGCGCCTTGTGCTCCTTGTGGTGGCAACCACCCTGCTCACACTCACAACCTCCCCCATAGAGCTCACTGACGGCATCGAAGGTCTTCTGAGTCCTCTCAAACGGTGGGGATTTCCAGCTCACGAACTGGCCATGATGATGACTATTGCCCTGCGCTTCATTCCCACCCTCCTTGAGGAGGCCGACCGCATTATGAAGGCCCAAATGGCCCGAGGGATAGATTTTGAGTCAGGGGGGTTCATGAAGAGGATTCGGGGTCTTATCCCCCTTCTTGTCCCCCTTTTTGTCAGTGCTTTCCGTCGCGCTGAAGACCTTGCGGTGGCGATGGAATCTCGCTGTTACCGGGGTGGTATCGGACGAACGCGCCTTCGAATGCTGAGGTTTGAGCGCCGGGACTATGCTTTCCTTTCCCTTTCTCTTTTGGTTTTTGTCCTTTCTCTGAGCCTTTCCTGGCTGACGTGGTGAGCGCTGTTGCGGAACCTCCTCCTTGTCCTTGAGTACGACGGGACCAGGTATGCTGGATGGCAGCGCCAGAGGGACCGGGTAACCGTTCAGGGAGTTCTGGAGTCATCGCTTTCCTCGATTCTGGGGCATCCAACCGTCACGGTGGCCTCAGGAAGAACCGATGCAGGAGTTCATGCCCTGGGCCAGGTGGTGGGCTTTACCACCGAGAAGCCCATTGATTGCGAGACGCTCCACAAAGCCCTGCAGGCCCTTCTTCCTGATGACATGCGGGTTCTTCGGGTTCAGGAGGCTCCTTTGGATTTCCATCCTCGGAAGTCAGCAAAGCGCAAGCGGTACGTGTACGCCGTCTTTTGCGGGACGTGTCCGGTATTCCTCAGAGGATATGTCTATTCTCTCAGGCAGGAAGTGGACTGGGCTCTGGTTCAGGAAGGGGCAGGGCTTTTCATTGGTCGCCACGACTTTGCCTCCTTCAGTTCCCCCTCCCCGCGCTCCTCGGTGCGGACGGTGTACACTCTTGATGTCGAATTCCGTTTCCCTTTTGTGCTCCTCAGCATCGTGGCGGAGGGATTTCTCCACCACATGGCGCGCATGGTTTTCGGGGAGCTGCTGCTCCTTGGAATGGGGAAAGTGTCTCTTGCAGACCTTAAGCACATGCTCACCTATCCCTCCCATCATGCTTACCGCCGTCTGAATCTCCCTCCCTGGGGCCTGTACCTCGTGGAGGTGCAGTACGAACACTGGAATCCATACCAGGGATTGGAGCTTAAAGATGTGGGCTTTGTCGTTCCGGTGTGGGTTGAAAAAAATAGCCAAAAACTCCCCCCAAGAGGTTTCTGTCCTTGTTGACAATTCCCCACCCCTGTGCTAAATTATCTCTTGCCCTGGGGGAACCAGGGCAAAAAGGCGCACCTTGACAAGTGAATATTCCGCCTACTTCCTGAAGGTGGTACCGTACAGAACCAGGA
>JAPWUU010000101.1 GCA_028275365.1 Candidatus Caldatribacterium sp. | reverse complement strand
TCTACCACGAAAAGGAGAACCCTCTGTACGCTGAGTACGATCGCCTGCTGGAAATCGCCCGGCGCTTCGACGTCACCTTGAGCCTCGGTGATGGTTTGCGGCCTGGATGCCTCTCTGATGCCACCGATCGGGCTCAGATTCAGGAACTCCTCATCCTTGGGGAACTTGTTGACCGGGCCCGGGAGGCTGGAGTGCAGGTCATGGTTGAAGGTCCTGGTCATGTGCCCCTTCAGGCCGTGGAGGCTAATGTGCTCCTTGAAAAGCGTCTGTGCCATGGTGCTCCTTTCTATGTTCTGGGGCCCATCGTGACCGATGTAGCGCCGGGTTACGACCATATTGCAGCGGCCATAGGAGGAGCGCTGGCGGCATCTTCCGGAGCCGATTTCATCTGTGTCGTTACCCCTGCCGAGCATCTGGGATTACCCACTGTAGAGGATGTGCGGGAAGGAGTTATTGCCGCCCGTCTTGCGGCTCACGTGGCAGACCTTATTAAGGGGGTGCCTGGGGCCTGGGAATGGGACAGGGCAATGGGCGAGGCCCGAAAGGCCCTGGACTGGGAAAAGCAGATTGCCCTGGCCCTGGACCCTGTGAAGGCAGAACGATACCGGAGGGAACGCAACGTGGCCTTTGAGGAAACCTGTTCGATGTGTGGGAGTTTCTGTGCCATGCGTCTTGTGGAGAGATACCTGGGGAAAACCGGTATGAGGTGCTGAGAGAAGTGTTTTTGGACCTATTGCGTGACGCTTTGAAGGCGAGTAAAATTACAATCAAGCGCCCGTAGCTCAACAGGACAGAGCAACGGACTTCTAATCCGTAGGTTGTGGGTTCGATTCCCGCCGGGCGCGCCAGGGGTTGCGTGCCGCTTCTTCTGGAGCTCTTCGCTATCTGCTTTTCTCTCTTTCTTCCCTGTGCTTCTCCCGAGTCCGATGGCCTTGACACGAGGCTATTTAGCTCCACCGTGCTCGAAGTTCTGAAACCCTACTTGAGCTTTTTCTCTTTGGAAAAAGCTGAAGGGTGTTTCCCCGTACCATCCGGGACTACGAGGAACATATCTCCATTTTCTTCCATTGCTTCCCCGAGGCTTTTGCCGGGAGAGGAGTGAGGAAGCCAGTGAATCTTTCTTGTGAAGAGGCGGGTGAAGGAGGTGGGGTAAGTACATGTGACGGGTGACAGGCATTTGCAGGGTTCATAGCCCCTTACCTGAGCCTCTTTGGGGCTGATGGGGATTTTGTTCCTTGCCAGATACCGGCACCCTTCCCGGTGGTATTTCTTGCCGGTTTGGGTGATGTATACGGCTTTCTGTGCTTCAACCTGGAGCGTGCCGGAGGTTTTTCGATATGGTAGAAGGCTCGGCGTAGCCGTAGAGGAGCTGAGCGTTGAACATCTTCAGCCTGATTTCCTGGTTGCTAATTTCGTTAGGCTCATCGAGTCATACGCAGACCCAAAACCGGCCGTCCTCATCCCATTCCTGGGTGTCTTTTTCCAAGTAGCTGTCTTGCCCTCAAGCTGTGAATGGATAAGGCCTTCGGAAGAGAACTCACAGGGTTCCGCTTACTGACCTTGAGGTTGTGCCTCTGTGTCACCCACACCGATGAGCCGAACAATCTCTTCCCTACCGCCTGCGCAGACACGAACAGTACTCCCGTTGACTACCTCGATGACCTCCACAGGGAAAGCACGGAGCGACGATACATCGGTTGCGTTGGCAACAAGGAAGACGAGGAGCAGAGCGCAGGCTGCAGCCAGCCACCTCAGAACCTTTCCTGAAGGTTGAGGAAGAAACACCCCCACCACAGTACACCTCTGCTATCGGGAGAACTTCGACATTGCTTTCCCGGAGGCCCTCCGGAGGATTCTCTTTCCCAGGGCTTAGGGCCTCCTTTTGCAGCCGCGACGTCTCCGAGAAACCTCGCAAGCGTATAGAGGAAAGACCGGGTTACCTTGGGGGAGTCTCTTCTTCGGGTCACCTTCCACCCCTCCTGGAAGAGAGTATACCAGAACCCTGAGCCGAAGGATAAAGGCGCGGGAAGGCTCTTTGACTTCTCCGGTTGCCCATGGTATCTTCAGGAAGGGTTCCATTAGACCTGTGAGGAGGTTTGAATTTCGGAGGGGTTCTTGTGGGAGAGCGGGAGATCATCGCCTCGGTCCTTCAGGAGGTTCTCGATGCCCTTCCACCTCCTTTGCGGGAGAGGCTGGAGAACGTGGAGTTTGTTGTCCGGGATGAGGCAGAGGGAGGGCTGGGATTTGTCCTTGGGCTCTACCAGGGAGTTCCGCTTCCCAAAAGAGGCCTGGGGTACACCTTTGTGCTCCCGGACCAGATTGTCCTCTACCTAAAGAACATCCGGAGGATAGCGCCTCAGGAGGAAGAATTCCGCAGGAAGGTCAGGGAGGTGCTCCTTCACGAGATCGGACATTACTTTGGCTTTGGCGAAGAAGACCTGCAGCGCTTGCTTGGGGAGGGAGGATGATGTACGAAGCGTATTGGAAAAGGGTTGGGGAAATCTTTGCCGAGGATCCTGGGATGGTTGCACATACAGAGCGAGTTTTGGCCCTGGCCCGGCACATTGCCCGGGAAATGGCGATCCCAGAGAGAGAACAGAGGATTGTCGAACTTTCAGCTCTTTTACATGACGTGGGGATTGTTGCGGCCCAGAGAAAATATGGTTCTCGGGAGGGAAAATACCAACACCTTGAGGGTCCTCCCGTAGCCAGAAAGATCCTTGAAGGAATGGGAGAGGAGAGGGAGATAGCGGAGCGGGTTCTGTTCATCGTCGGGCACCACCACGACTTTTCGGCAATCGATGGAATGGACTTTCAGATTCTCGTTGAGGCTGACCTTCTCGTCAACGCAAAGGAGGGGACGGTGAGTCGAGAAGATTTTGCTGTCCTGGTGGATCGGGTTTTCATAACTCCTGTGGGGAAAAGATTGGCCCGGGAGTTCCTTGACGCGTAGAAAAGAAGCCCCCAGTTTGTTATAATGTGTCCTGGTTTTTCGAATTCCGTCCAAGGGAGGAGATATGCTATGGCTCTCCGAGTCGATGAGGAACTCTGCATTGGTTGTGAACTGTGCGTGCAGATTTGCCCCGATGTCTTTGAAATGAACGCCAACGGGAAGAGCGTGGTGAAGGACGGCGCTGACACAAGCGCAAGCTGTGTTGACGAGGCCATCGATTCCTGTCCCACGAGTGCCATCATCCGGGAGTAATTTGTGGAGGGCGCTCCACATCGCTTGCTTTTTTGGAAACCTTTCGGTAAAATAGGGCTTGCCTGCGCCCCCATCGTCTAGCCAGGTTAGGACATCGCCCTTTCAAGGCGACGGCAGCGGTTCAAATCCGCTTGGGGGCGCCAGGGGTTTTGTAGAGCGGTTTTTAGGCCTCTGTTTCCCTGCCCTGCATTCCGCCCCGTCCAATGCCGCCGCCTTCGAGCTTTTGCGACTCTCGTGCTCGGTGTACCTCAAAAGCTCATCGTTTCCGTTACAAAGGTCTGTACGGCAAAAGAGAACGGGAAAAGCACGGCGGTCAGTAAAACTCTCCGCATCTTTCTGCTCCCAGGCTTCCCCGCTCTCAAGCGACCAAATCCCGGGCGTGAGAGATGGGCAAGGGATTGAGGGCCAGACAGGCCCTCAGGGATGGCACATCGGGAACCCTCTCGAGTTCCGCAACGTACGATCCATTGCCCCCGGATGCCTTCAGGGATTTCCGGAGAAAAGCCAGTGTCTTTTTTTCTGCCTCCCGTTGACAGAAGGAAAGAAGTACTCCTATACTGATTTTTGGGAATACTCCTGCACTGGGAGAGACACGCTTTGAGAGGTTCGGCCCAAAAAAATCTGGTCGGGGCGAGCCGACTTGAACGGCCGACCCCCTGCTCCCAAGGCAGGTGCGCTTGCCAGGCTGCGCCACGCCCCGACAGAGAGAATTATACCAGAGTCTCTGCGCTTTTCAAGAAACGCATG
>JAPWUU010000100.1 GCA_028275365.1 Candidatus Caldatribacterium sp. | reverse complement strand
ACCCGAGTTCAGGACCGGGAATCTGTTTCACGAAATAGGGTGCACGGGTGACGGCCTTCAGCACTTCTTTCCCCCGACCAAAGAGGAGTGTGGCATCCTTCACTGGATCTGCGTGCACCCATTTCCAGCGCTCTATCCGCCCGATGTTCTGGGGATCCTGGAGTTTGTTGTGGTAGAGCTCGTTGTACTCCTCCTGGGTGAAGGGGTTGAAGTAGAGTTCGTTTTTGCCCACGGCATGGATAATCCAGGAGGGGTCGTCACAGTTCTCGCGCTTCGTCCAGCGGTTTCCGGGGATAATCTCGTAACCCACCCCACCTTTTCTCCGGGAGGTGAAGACCACAAGCTTCTTTTCACTCCCCTCAAGAACGGTTCCATCCTCAAGCCGAACCCGGATTTCGTAGTGCCCGGGAGGGAGGTTGACCACAAAGCCTGTAGCCGGTTCAGAAACGTAGAAGTTCACAAACTCCGGAGGAGAGGGTTCCTTCGGAACGGGGATGTTGAGGGGGCCCGTTTCCCCGGCTTCCCTTCGCCGGCGGACTTCCTCAAAGAACTTATTCAGCTCCTCCCGGTACTTCTGCATGGCCTCGTAGTACTCCTTGAGTTTGGCGTTGAACTCATCCATGGCCTTCTTGTACTCGTCGTACTTCGCATCAGCCTCTGCACCGAGGTACATCACGGTCTTCTCCGACCAGTACCCCTCGGGGTAGTACAGGACGTACTTCTGTTCCTCAAGGGCAGCGATGACCTTCCCGCCCTGGAGAATCTCAAGCTTCCCTGGAACGGCCTCGTTCAGCGTGCTGAAGCCGGCCATGTACCGGCGAGTAATCGGCCAGTAGTAAACGATGGTCTTGCGGGGAGTGACGACGCTGTTCGTGTTGGCAATGAGGTAGATGGTATCCTCGCTCTGCGGAGCAAAGCTCTTGCTGTAGGTGGAGCCATTGAAGGACGTCAGCGAATACACGAGCTGCTCCCGCACCGGTGGCTGGGCCAGCGCCGCCCATCCAGAGGAGAGGAACACGCCAAGAAGGAGCAGAAAGACCAGCCGGGACTTCATGCCTTCACCCCTTTCTTGCTCATCACGTACACCGAAAGGAACATGAAGATGAAGGAGTACAGAAGGGCGTACCCGATATTGGCCAGATACAGGAGGGGATTCTCAAGCACCACGCTGTCGAGTCCCCGACTGAGATATGCAAAGGGGGAAATCCAGCTGATACCCCGGAAGACATAGGACATAGCCTGGCGGACGTAGAGCATGGGAACCGAGAGCGATTCCTTCTCAAAGCCGAGGAGGGCGTTGTAAGCAAACTGGATGGCCAGAAAAGCTCCGAGAATCGCCACCAGAGCCAGAACGGAGCTTCGAATCCGCCCGGTGAGCGACGAAATAAAAAGGCCAAAACTCACCACACAGGAGATGAGGAAGATGCTCATGATGAGCGCCTTCACAAGACCCATGGTGAAACCGATATTCGTGAGAACGCTGACGAGGTAGAAGTACAAGGTCGTAAAGCCCAGGGCCACCATGCCAAGGCACAGGTCTTTCAGGTACTTCCCCCAGAGGAAACTCCCCGGCGTCACGGGACCATAGAAGAGAACCTCTAAGGTCCCTTGCTCCCGTTCCCGGGAGATGGAAACCCCGGAGAGAATCACAAGGTAAAGAGAGATGATGACCAGGGTGATGTAGAGAGGGTAGTTGAGGGGGTATGCGGAGACGAGGATGTCCTCCTCACCGATGCTATCGAGGAAATTCTTGAGGATGAACGATGAAACGAAAAAGGAGGCAAAGATGGCCACGTAGTAGCCGAGACTATAGAGGGAGTACAGAAAATCCCGTTTAAAGAGCGTTTTCATAACTCTGAAGGTACGCATGGTCACTCCTCCCTCTTCTGGAGTTCCACGTCCTCAACAAACTCCGTGAAATCTCCCTGGGGCGTGTGCAGGAGAACTTCAAGGAGTCCGTACTTTTCCTTCTCCCGGTCAATCTGAATTTTCTCCCAGGGAATGAGGCCCTTGTTCCGGGCAAGGTACGCCTTGGAATCCCAGAAAAGCTCTATTGGTCCTTCGTAGATGAGGCGTCCCCTGGAGTAATTCTCCTCGTCTCCTTCTCGAACGTAGAGCTTGCCTTCAAACTGGAGCGGCATCCCCGGGAAATCAGAGATTCCGATACCCTTAGAATCCTTGAAGCGGATTTCAATCTCAATACCCCGATCCGTGGGATCGGCAAAGCAGATGATCCCTGCAAGGTCCGGGATCTCCTTCCCCTCCATGGTGAAGTTGAAGACGTTCACCCCGCGCCTGATTTCGAGTTCCTGAGAGAAAGGATGGTAGTACGGTGCCTCAGCTTTGAGCACGTGTTTGCCAGGAGGAATCTTCGTGAGCTGGTATTCTTTACTCCGGAAGAGGATATCCGACTTCCCATCAATGGTGATGGTGAGTTTACGCACCACATCTTGAGAGTACAGGTCCACCACCGTTCCCTTGAGAATACCGTAATTGACCTGGGTGGTAAAATAGGCCGCCACAAAGAGTACAGCCACGAGCACACCAAGACCCAAGGCGATAATGCCTCCAGTCCGCAGGCGCCTCATGCGTTTCCCTCCCCCCGGGCGAGTAAGGAAATGTTCTGCTGGGTGATGGTGATGAAAGCTTCCTCAAGACTCATCTCCTTGGTCTTCATGGTGAGGATGAGGAAACCCTTTTCGTAGAGGAAGCGGGAAAGATCCAGGCGGTAATCCCTCTCGGTCTTAAGGTGCACCTCAAGCCGGTTCCCCTCAACGGTGAATCCCTTGACGAAGGAGAGTTCGGAGAGAGAAGACGAGAGGCTCTCGGCGTCTGCTGAAAGCTCAATCTCCATATGGATGGTATCGGTGAGGCGACGCTTGATGTTGTCCATGGTGTCCTCAGCCAAAAGCTTTCCCCGGTTGATGATGGCCACCTTTTTGCAGAGCCTTTCCACCTCAGAAAGGAGGTGAGAGGACACGAAAACCGTTCGCCCTCGCCGGTTCTCCTCCTCGATGAGATCCCGAATCTGTTTGATGCTCGTGGGATCGAGGTTGGCGACCGGCTCATCAAGGATGAGGAGCTCCGGATCATGGAGCAGGGCCCGAGCAAAGGCAAGTTTCTGTTGCATCCCCTTGGAGTACGCTCCAAGCTTCTTGTTCCGGTCGTTGCGCAGTCCCACCGCCTCAAGAAGCTCATCGATACGCTTACGCACATTCGGAACTTCATACAGTTCCCCGAAGAAGGTGAGGTACTCTTCGGCCGTCATCTCCTTGTAGAAGTACTGGTTCTCCGAAACTACACCAATGCGCCGTTTCACCTCCACATTGTTGGGTCTGAGTTCCTCTCCAAGGAGGAAGACCTTGCCGCTTGTGGGAGGGATGAGTCCCAAAATCATCATGATGGTTGTGGTTTTCCCCGCACCGTTTGGTCCCAGGAATCCGTAGATATCCCCCTTCTCCACCCGCAGATTCAGGTTATCCACCGCTTTGAACCCGTTGAACTCCTTGGTGAGGTTAACGGTTTGAATCATGAGTCCTCCATCGACCTCCCTTCGGCAGGAAATCCCTTAAGGGGAATACTCTGAAGGAACCAGAGGAGTTCCCGAGGAACCCAGAGGAGAAACCGGAATATCTCTTCAAAGAGTGCTTGATTTTTGCCAGGATGCGCAGTATCATCTTCTGCGGTTCGGGTGCACCCGGGGAGTCAGCCGAGTCAAGGGTTCAAGACTCCCCAGGCCCCCCTCCTTAGTGCCGCTTGGGCAAAGTAGCAAAGACTTCCTCTACTTCTATTATAAGCCTTGTACAGGACTCGACAAGCTCCCTCAGGAGATTTTTCCCAACTTCTTCGGTGACGGGAAGGGGATCCCCCCATACACCGCTTACCGTCACCTTAAAGAGCGACCCGGGATGGGTCAGAAAATACGCCACGTGCACCGAGGATGGCAGTGGGGAGCGGGTGAGAAACTCCGCCCTGAGATT
>JAPWUU010000023.1 GCA_028275365.1 Candidatus Caldatribacterium sp. | reverse complement strand
CCCCAGCCCTTTGCCTTTCAGAGCGTGAACACCCATGAGGAAAGAAGCCACAAAGTTTGGTTTCCTTCTGCCAGGACTTCTGTACCTTATGGCCATGGCGGTGTTTCCCCTCATCTGGTCACTAACATTGAGTCTCCATCGCTGGAAAGCCGCCACAGCCGCGCCAAGGGTTTTCGTGGGTATTGAGAACTTCCTCAATATCTTCTTTCGGGATCCCCGCTTTTGGAACAGCCTTCGCTTCACGGTGCTTTACGTCGCTATCGTCGTGAGCGTGGAGCTCTCTCTGGGCCTTCTTCTTGCGTACATTCTCAACGAGCGCATTCGTTTCCGGAACTTCTTCCGGGTACTCTTTCTCCTCCCCATGGCAGCACCACCCATTGCCGTTGCCTTCACGTGGCGAATGCTCCTCAACCCCGACGCGGGCATCGTGGTGAAAATCCTGAACTCTCTGGGTTTGAACATGGTTCGATGGCTCACCGATGCCCGGCTCACCCCTTTCGTGCTCATGGTGGTAGACATCTGGGAGTGGACACCTTTCATGTTCCTCGGTCTTCTCGCCGCCATGCAGTCGTTCCCCGTGTCCCTGTACGATGCTGCTCAGGTTGACGGAGCCTCTCGCCTGCAAATCTTCTGGTTCATCACCCTTCCCCTCCTTCTCCCTATTATGGTGACGCTTGTGCTTCTGCGGGCCATTGACGCCTTCAAGCTCTTCGAGCTTGTTTTTGGCATCACCGGCGGTGGACCAGGAACAAGCACGGAATCCCTCTCCTACTACACGTACACCGTGGGCTTTCAGTACTTTGACCTTGGATATGCCTGTGCCCTCTCGTGGGTATTCCTGGTGATCGTTCTCATCATGGCCAACTTTCTCCTCAAGAGGCTCCGCAAGGAGGTATGAAATGAAAAAGGGACGAATTACCGGATTTTCCGTCCTCGCCTGGGTGGTTCTCGTCCTCTTTTCGGCATGGACGGTCTTCCCGTTCTTCTGGGGTGCCATCACTTCCTTCAAGTCCCCTGGAGAACAGTACACCACCGCTTTCCTCCCTCTCGTCCAGTTCCGGCCCTCTACTTACGCCTGGCAGGTTGTGCTCGGACAGGCAGAAGGCGAGCGTACCCGTCAGGGGCTGCGAAATAGCGTCCTCATTTCTTCGCTCAGCTCACTCCTTGTTCTTCTCCTTGGATCCTTTGCCGGTTACGCCCTTGTCCGCTTCCGCTTCTATCGTTGGAAGAACAAAAACATCGCCAGCTGGATTCTCTCTAACCGCATGTTCCCTCCCATTGCCGTGGCCATTCCCTTCTTCCTCATCATGCGAACCCTGAGACTCCTTGATACTCTGCTTGCCATTATTATGGCCCACACGGTGTACAACCTCCCCCTCGCCGTATGGCTTATGATGGACTTCTTCCGCGAACTCCCCGAAGAGGTGGAAGAGGCTGCCCTTATCGATGGGTGTTCATCATTCCAGGCCTTCTTCCGCATTGCCCTGCCGCTTTCGCTTCCGGGAATCGTTGCGGTATACATCCTCTGCTTTATCTTCTCCTGGAATGAGTTCCTCTTTGTGGTGACGCTCTCATACCGGAAGACCATGACCATGCCAGTGATCATCGCCGGAACGCTTACCGTACGAGGACTGGATTTCTGGAAAGTTTCTGCGCTATCGCTCCTTGCCATCACCCCTCCTGTGGTCCTCGCTGCATTGGCTTCCCGCTTCCTCATTCGGGGGCTCACGCTTGGTGCCATCAAGGAGTAAATAGAGGAGGTGGAAACATGAACGTGAGACACATTCTGGTACCGACGGATTTTTCGCCCTTCTCAGACCTGGCGCTTCGGGTTGCTTCATCCCTTCAGGAAAAGTTCAACGCCAGGGTCACCGTGCTCCATGTGCTCACTCCCCTTGAAGCCGATGCTCTGACTGCTCAGCCCGGGAATCCCTGGGAGAACGTGGTGCTGCAAATTCAGAACGCCATAACCGAAGAGGTGGAGAAAAACGCTCCCTCCCTTCCCAGAGAATCCGTGAATCTTGAAGTCGTGGTGGGGGAGCCAGCAGAAGAAATCGCCCGCTTCGCAGAGGAAAACGGCGTTGACCTTATCGTCATGGGAACCCACGGGAGAACGGGACTTGCGGGAATCCTCCTCGGGAGTGTGACCGTGGGAGTTATCAGGAGAACGTGTGTCCCTGTGGTGGTGGTGAAGTGCCCGGAAAAACTGAAATAAAGCAATCCTTGCCCCGGGACCCGGGGCAAGGATTCACAGGAACTGAGCAAACTCCTCTTGAAGGACTCTCTGGAACTCTTCCTCTTCAAAAAGGTTTCGTCGCTTTTTCGCCCGTCCTTCCACCTTCATCTCGTAAGTCGGCTGAGGGTTACGGTAGAAAACCCCAAGAGGAATGCGGTCCCCCCACTCAAGGCTTTTCTGGAATGCCGCAATCTGGTCCTCGGGATTATGGTCCTCTCCAAGGTAGTATACCCGTTCTCGGTACCAGGCATAGGTGTTCACAGGGTTGAAGGTCACACAAGGCTGTAGGATGTCCACCAGAGCAAAACCGCGGAAGTTCAGGGCCTCTTTGAGAATCCCCTTCAACCCCTCTTTGTCCCCGGCAAAGGCCCTGGCCACAAGTCCTGCCCCCTGGGATATGGCCAAACTCAGGGGATTGAGTGGTCTTGAGAGGTTCCCCCACGGCTGTGCTTTACTCCTGAAGCCCTCCCCTGAAGTTGGGGAGGCCTGACCTTTCGTAAGGCCGTATACTTGGTTGTTGTGAACGAGAACGGTGATGTCAGGGTTGCGGCGAATAGCGTGCAACAGGTGATTACCACCCTCACCGTACATGCATCCATCGCCCGATTCAGCAATGACGAGGAGCTCTGGCCGAATAGCCTTAATGGCGAAAGCCACAGGAATGCTCCTTCCGTGGAGACCGTTGAAAACATTGACCCTGAGGTAATGAGGAGCCTTGGCCGCTTGACCAATTCCAGAAACCACCACAACGTCCTGAGGACGGTACCCGAGCTCGTCAAGGGTTTCCTTCAACGCCTGAAGAATGCCAAAGTTCCCGCATCCAGGACACCAGGCAATTTCCACATCATGAGCGTCAAAAAGAGTCGCCACGGTCACAGCACCTCCGCAACCTGTTCGACAAGTTCCTCAACAAGAAAAGGGAGACCATCGTAACGGCAAATCCTTTTGGGGAAAGGAAGGAGCGTTTCCTGCTCAAGGAGGGTGGCCAGCTGACCGCTGAAATTCTGCTCCACCACAACAGGATTGGGGAAACGCTTAAGGAAGTCCCGAAGACCTTCCGGAAGGGGATAAAGGTCGCTGAAATGCACCACCCCAATGCTTTTGCCTTTTTGCCCCAAAGCTTTGCGTACCTCAAGGAGTACTCCCCAGGTGGATCCCCACCCGATGAGCGTGGCGTCTTTCCCCTCAAGCACAAAGGGAAGACGCATCTCCTTTCGCATGACCTCAAGCTTCCTCATCCGTTTTTCCTGCATCGCCTTCCGGAGCGCAAGGTCCTCGGTGAGGTGCCCACGCTCGTCGTGTTCGTCACTGTCGGCAACCACAAGGGCTTCTCCTCCAGGGAAAAGCCTCGGAGAAATGCCATCAGGGGTCAGGGCGTATCTCCGATAGGGGGAGGCGCCATCCCAGGACAACGAGGGCCGGATCGGGCGCTCCTCGCAGGACAACCGGTCGTAGGACCACCTGGTGTCTGCAAGGTACTGGTCACTGAGGATAATCGCCGGGACTTGGTACTTCTCGGCCAGGTTGAAAGCCCGGATGACCGTGTTGAGTGCCTCCTGAGGATCCCGGGGGGCAAAAACGAAACGGGGAAACTCATCATGGGAAGCATGGAGCACGAAAAGGAGGTCTCCCTGAGCAGTCCTCGTTGGGAGACCAGTGCTGGGCCCGGGGCGCTGCGCATCGATAACAACAATGGGGGTTTCGGTCATTGCCGCCAGCCCCAGTCCTTCACACATGAGACAAAACCCCCCACCTGATGTCCCCGTCATAGCTCGTGCTCCCGCATAGGACGCTCCAATGGCCATGTTAATGGCGGCAATTTCATCCTCTGCTTGTTCCACAATGAGACCATAGGCTTCAGCTCTGGAGGCAAGGAAATTCAGGATGCCTGTTGAAGGGGTCATGGGGTAGGCGCTGTAGAATGTACATCCGGCAAGGAGCGCCCCAAGTCCCAGAGCTTCGTTGCCGCTTATGAGGTACCGTCGGGAAACCCTTGAGGGATTCTGGTGCCCTCCGAGGAATGGAGAGGAAGAAAGCCCCGATGCCTCCACAAGCCTTGTCCCTTCCTCCAGGGCTTCCTCATTCTTTGCCACGATTTCAGGACCCTTGCGGGCGAACGTCTCCCGAACGTATTCTCGAGCTTCCTCAAGACCTATGCCCAGGATTGCCAGAACTGCTCCTGTGGCCACCATATTGGCGAAAACCCGGTTCCCAAGGCGCAAAGCAACACCTTCAAAATCAAGGGGCAAAAGACGAACATCCTCGCCAGGTGCTTCATTGCCAGTCTTCCCCAGAATCACCCCACCCTCCTTCACCTCACCACGGTGCAGGTGGTACGTCGCTTCGTCGAGACACACGAGGATGTCCAATGCCCCTTTTCCTCCTGAAACCCACTGTTCTGCAACACGTAGGAGGGTGAAGGTGTGACCTCCTCGAATCCGCGACTGGTAGTCCTCGATGGAGAACACGTAATACCCATGCCGGGCGAGGATGAGGGAAAGCACCTCAGAGACGGTTTGCACTCCTTGCCCTGCCGCACCGCCCACCTTCAGGGTAACGTCAACCATGGCCTCACCTCGTTGGTTTTTACCAAAGAATAACCGGAAACGGCCTTCAGGTCTTCCCAGGAGTGTCGAGGAAAACCACGTACTTCGGATAGGGAATCTCGATGCGCTCGGCGTCAAAGGCTTTCTTGATATGGTACAGAAGATCCCGCTCCACTTCCCAGTGTTTCTGGGGAAGCACCTGTACCACCACCCGCAGGACAACACCCGAGCTCTCCAGGCGAACAATACGCTGCACCAAAGGGTCACCAAGGAAGAGTTCAGGACGACTCTCCCGATACGCTGCCACCACCTTCTGGAGGACCTCCGAAGCCCTGTCGATATCTGCTTCATAAGCCACACTGACCTCGACCACAGCCCGGCTGAACCCCCGATTGTAGTTCACAATACGGGAGATTTCCCCGTTGGGAATGGTCACCAGCGCCCCCGACAGAGTACGAATCCGTGTGACTCGCAGACCGATTTCCTCCACAGTCCCAGTGGTGTCCCCAATCTGCACCGTATCTCCCACCGAAAGGCTGTCCTCAAAGACCAGAAAAAGCCCCGTGAGGATATCCCGAATAAGGGTTTGAGCACCAAAACCTACAGCGATACCCACCACTCCCGCACCAGCCAGAATTGCCGTGGCGTCAACGCCAACCTCTCGAAGGATCAGTACCAGAGCAAAGAACGCCACAAGGTACGTCACTACATTCTGGAGGAGAGGGAGAAAAGTGTTGAGCTTGCGGGAGAGGTCAGCCCGCTTTTCCGGGGTTTTCAATCGTCTGAGGAAGAGCTGTCGGAAGACAAAACGACTCACATACGCCAAAACCCACGAAAACCCAACAATGGCTCCGATACGAAGGACTTTCTCAAGAAGAGGACTCACGGAAGCACAGCAATCCCCTCTTTGTTCCTTCTAAGGCTCAGGGAAAGGCCCAGGGCAGCCCGAACCTCCTCGTGGTACTCCTGGATTGACCGTATGGTCATCTTCCCGCCTTTGAGCCGCTCAATCGCGTAGACCGTAGCCTCCGCTCCTGAGAGCGTTGTGACACAGGGAATGTCACGCATAATGGCTTCCTTTCGAATGACACTGCTTTCTTTCTGGGCTTTCCCTCCAGAAGGCGTGTTGATGATGAGATGAATCTCCCGATTCTTAATCATGTCCACGATGTTCGGT
This sequence comes from Candidatus Caldatribacterium sp., assembly GCA_028275365.1. Lineage (GTDB taxonomy): Bacteria > Atribacterota > Atribacteria > Atribacterales > Caldatribacteriaceae > Caldatribacterium. The sequence goes on along the minus strand of JAPWUU010000023.1, from coordinate 10,156 downwards.
CGACCTTCCCCGACCTTCTTCACAACCTCAACCGGAATACCGTTGTTGCTCAAGACCTTCGCCGTGCCCCTTGTGGCTACGATCCGGAAGCCCATGTCCCAGAGCCTTTTCGCGAGGAAAATCACACCCCGTTTGTCCTTGTTCTTGACGCTGATGAAGACCGTTCCCTCAAGGGGGAGATACGACTGAGCAGCAAGCTGGGATTTCGCGTAGGCCATCCCGAAATCCCAGTCAATTCCCATAACCTCGCCCGTTGAACGCATTTCAGGGCCAAGCACAGGGTCAACTCCTGGGAAACGACGGAAGGGGAATACCGACTCCTTTACCGCAAAGTACGGGATTTCAATTTCCCGTACAAGACCAATGTCCCGGAGCTTTCGCCCCGCCATCACCTGGGACGCAAGACGGGCAAAAGGAACGCCAGTGGCCTTGCTCACAAAGGGAATGGTCCGGGAAGCCCGGGGGTTCACCTCAAGAACGTAGACCTCATCATCCTTGACCGCGTACTGCACATTTATCAACCCTACAACCCTAAGTTCCCGGGCAAGAGCATAGGTGTACTTCTTCACCTGGTCGATGATGTCATCGCTCAGGGAGAAGGGAGGAAGGACACAGGCACTGTCGCCAGAGTGAATTCCCGCTTCTTCAATGTGCTCCATGATCCCCGCAACAACGGTGAGTTCACCGTCGCTTATAGCGTCGACGTCGATTTCGATGGCATCTTCGAGGAATTCGTCAATGAGCACCGGCCGTCCAGGAGAAACCTCCACTGCCTGAGAGATGAACTCTTCGAGTTCCTCCTCAGTGTAGATAATCCGCATGGCCCTGCCCCCAAGAACGTACGAGGGGCGGACCATGACCGGATACCCGATGCTCTGAGCAACACGTTTGGCCTCCTCAAAAGAGGTGGCCACACCATTTCTTGGTTGCCTGAGGCCCAGGCGTTCCACAAGACCTTTGAAACGATCCCGATCCTCAGCGATGTCAATGCTCTCCGGAGACGTTCCCAGAATCGGTACCCCGGCCCGTTCCAGGTCCTTGGCCAGATTCAGGGGAGTCTGCCCTCCAAGCTGGAGGATAACCCCCTCGGGACGCTCCTTCTCAACGACGTTGAGAACGTCCTCAATGTACAGGGGCTCAAAAAAGAGTTTGTCCGAGGTGTCGTAGTCGGTACTCACCGTCTCGGGATTGCTGTTCACCATGATGGTTTCATATCCCAGGTCCTGCAGGCCCCAGGTGGCGTGAACACAGCAGTAATCGAATTCAATCCCCTGACCAATACGGTTTGGTCCTGCCCCAAGAATGACAACTTTCTTGCAATTGCTGGGGTTTGCTTCGCACTCTTCCTCGTAGGTGGAGTAGTAGTAAGGGGTCTCAGCCTCAAACTCTGCGGCACAGGTATCCACCTGCTTGTACACGGGCTCAATCCCTAAGGATTTGCGAACCCGACGAACTTCCCACTCATCAGTCCCAAGGAGACGAGCAATCTGCCGATCGGAGAAGCCGAACTCCTTCGCCCGCCGGAGGAGATCCCTGTCAATCTGGTGGAGCGAGGGAACCTTTCGCAACTCTTCCTCCATCACGACGATTTCTTCAATCTGGCGGATGAACCATGGATCAATCTTCGACCACTCGTAAATTTCCCGAATGCTCAGCCCTTCCTTCAGGGCCATCTTGACGTAGAAGATACGGTCGGGATTGGGACGCGTGAGCTTCTCGTAGAGGATTTCCCTCCGTTTTGCCCTGGGAATGTCATCCCATCCTTTCACGTCTTCAAGACCGCACTTCCCTATTTCCAGGGAACGAAGGCCTTTCTGCAGTGCTTCCTTGAAATTCCGTCCAATGGCCATGGTTTCTCCGACGCTCTTCATGGAGATGCCAAGGTACGGCTCTGCCTCGGGGAATTTCTCAAAGGTGAACCGGGGAATCTTGACCACACAGTAGTCCAGAGCAGGCTCAAAGCAGGCAGGGGTCTTCTTCGTGATGTCATTTGGGATCTCGTCAAGAGTATACCCCACGGCGAGCTTGGCAGCGATTTTGGCGATGGGAAACCCGGTAGCCTTCGAAGCCAGGGCAGAGCTCCGGGAAACCCGGGGATTGATTTCAATGATAACCATGCGACCATTCTCGGGATTGACGGCAAACTGGATATTACACCCTCCCGTGTCCACACCGATTTCTCGAATAGCACGGATGGCGTAATCCCGCATCTTCTGGTATTCTTCATCGGTTAGCGTTTGCGCAGGAGCAACGGTGATGCTGTCACCAGTGTGAATCCCCATGGGGTCCAGGTTCTCAATGGAGCAGATAATCACTACGTTATCCTTTCCATCACGCATGACTTCAAGCTCGTACTCCTTCCACCCGATGACCGACTCTTCAATGAGGATTTCCCGAATCATGCTGCTGTCAAGAGCCCGCTGGGCGAGTTCTTCGAACTCCTCAATGTTGTAGGCGATAGCCCCTCCCGTCCCCCCCAGGGTGAAACTCGGCCGAATCACAAGGGGAAAGCCAATCTCCCGGGCAACTTCCAGAGCTTCCCTGAGGTTATAGGCTTGACCACTTCGAGGCACGTCAATGCCGATTTTCAGCATGGCCTCTTTGAAGAGCTTTCGGTCTTCGGCCTTCTCGATGGCTTCTGGCGAGGCCCCAAGGACCTTGACACCGAAACGATCGAGGACTCCTCGCTTTTTCAACTGGACAGTAAGGTTAAGTGCCGTCTGACCTCCAAGGGTCGGTAAAAGCGCATCAGGACGTTCCCTGGCAATGATGCTCTCCAGGACCTCAGGGATTAAGGGCTCAATATAAGTTCGATCGGCCATCTCTGGATCGGTCATGATGGTCGCAGGGTTACTGTTCACGAGGATGACCTCATATCCCTCGCTTTTCAGGGCTTTGCATCCCTGGGTACCTGAGTAATCGAACTCACATGCCTGCCCGATGACAATCGGGCCTGAACCGATAATGAGAATCCGGCGAACATCCGTCCTTTTAGGCACGGCAGTCCTCCACCATCCCTATGAACCGGTCGAAAAGGTACGTGGTGTCATGGGGTCCGGGACGGGCCTCGGGATGGAACTGCACAGAGAAGAGCGGGAGTTCGCGATGGGCAATGCCCTCGAGGGTGAAGTCGTTGAGGTTCACATGGGTGACCTCCACATTCCCCGGGAGGGTATCAACATCGACGCTGAAGCCATGGTTTTGGGTGGTAATGGCCACCTGTCCTGTTCGGAGATCCTTCACTGGATGGTTCCCTCCATGATGGCCAAACTTGAGCTTAAAGGTTTTCGCTCCTAACGCCTGGGCAATGACCTGGTGTCCGAGGCAAATCCCAAACACTGGAACCTTCCCAATGACCCGACGAGCGAACTCCACAACGTACGGCAACGCCGCAGGGTCTCCTGGTCCGTTGGAGAGGAGAACACCATCGGGTTTTTCTCGAAGCACATCCTCTGCTTGTGTAAAGGCGGGGTATACGATAACGCGACAACGCCGTCTGGCCAGCTGCCGCAGAATGCCAAACTTCACCCCGCAGTCCAAAACAGCAATGGTGTAGACTCCATCTTCACTCCACACATAGGGCTTTTGGGTTGTCACCTTCTGCACCAGGTCCTGTCCGGCCATTTCGGGGATGCTTCGTGCTTTCTCAACTAAGGACGCTGGATCAAGGTCAAGGCAGGACATCACCCCACGCATGGCTCCCCGTTCTCGGATATGGCGCGTGAGCGCACGGGTATCAATGCGCTCAAGTCCCATGATACCGTGGCGCTTCAGGTACTCCTCAAGGCTTTCTTCTGCTCTCCAGTTGCTGTAGAGGGAGCTCTTCTCCCGAACGACGAAGCCTTCCACCTGAGGCTTTGCTGATTCCACATCCTCGGAGTTCACGCCATAGTTCCCAATGAGGGGGTACGTCATGGTGACAATCTGGCCCTTGTAGGAGGGATCGGTGAGGATTTCCTGGTAGCCGGTCATGCTGGTGTTGAAGACGACTTCTCCGCTGACTTCCCCCAAAGCTCCGAAGGCGTAACCCCAGAAAACCCGCCCGTCTTCTAAAGCAAGCAACGCCTTCACAGCAACACCCTCTGCCTAATATACCATACCTGTCAAGGGGTGCCTGCCCTCCTGGGGAAGGCTTTTGGGGTGGGAAGCCACCCAGTGGTAGTAGAGGCTCGCGGGAAGAAAATAGTGGAGGTACCGCCAGTTTCGGAGGAGCCGCCGGGCAATGCGGGGCAAGGAGTAAAATTCGCGAAAGACAAAATTGTATCCTTCCTGAAGCTCCTGCGGCGTCATCTTCGCCGGTTGATACACCACATGGGCAAAGTCATACTTTGACCAGTCAAAAGAGAAGATGCGCCCCTGAGACCGCAGTCGATGGAAAACTTCCGTTCCAGGGAGAGGGGTAAGAATCGAAAACTGAGCGAAGTCGATTTTTGTGTCCTCAATGAACTGGAGTGTTCGACGAAAAACACCAGGGTCATCCTCATCAAATCCAAAGACGAAAGAACCTATCACCATGATGCCGTGCTGGTGGAAGCGATCGATAAGCCTTCGATACTGGTCAACCCGGTGAAAAGATTTGTGCATCTCCCGGAGATTCTCCTCATTCACCGACTCAAACCCCACAAAAAGGGCAACGCACCCGCTCTGGGCAGCAAGGCGCAGAAGTCCCTCGTCCTCTGCCATGCGGAGTGTCCCCTGGCTCACCCACTTTCTCTTCAGGGGTATGAGTGCCTGGAAGAGTTCCCGGGAATAGGCAGGATTCCCCACAATGTTGTCATCTAAAAACCCAATCATCCGAGAGGAGTACTGCCGGACCTCCTCAACAACTTCCTCCACCGGACGGTGACGGTACTTCCTCCCCATGAAGGTTGAAACGGAGCAGAAACCACAGGCGTGAGGACACCCCCGGGTGGTCTGAAAGACGTACTTCAGGAGATATCTCCCCTGCAGAAGGTCGAGCCTCGAGTGGGGAAGACCGACAAGAGAAGGGAAATCCTCCCTTCTGTAAAATGGCTGTAATGCCCCTCGCTCACAGTCTTCAAGAAGCCTCTCCCAGAGACCCTCTGCCTCCCCAATCACCACACTATCTGCGTGTTCCTTCGCTTCCTCAGGAAGCGCCGTGGGATGGATGCCTCCAAGGACAACCTTCACCCCTCTTTTCCTGAATTCATCGGCAATCTGATAGGCCCGGATTGCTGTGGCACTCATGACAGTGATACCCACAAGGTCATACGATCCGTCGAAATCCACGTCCTCAATCCGCTCATCCACAATGCGAACCTCGTGACGCGAGGGAGTCAGAGCGGCAAGAAGGGGAAGGCTGGCCTGAGGAAAAGGAACATACCATGCCTTCTTCCGACGTGGTGCATTTGGATCTGGAGCAACAAGGAGAATTCGCAAACAATCAACCCTCTTTCTCTCAATCTTCCTTGCATTATACATCACCCTCTTGGGATTGAGAATTGTGTTACAATGAAAACATGAAAAGGAGCGCAGGGGTATTCGGCATTGTGGGATGTCTTCTCGTGTTGACCTTTGCTCCCCTGGGAGCCCAGGAAAGGGTTCTTGGAGGGAGAATTATGGGTGTTATCACTCCGGTTCTTGAAGATTTTGTCGAGCGCGTTCTTGACCGCGCTCTTTCTGAAAAGGCACAGGCAGTGCTCTTCCTCCTCGACACCCCTGGAGGCCTTGAAGAGCCCATGCGGAACATTGTGCGAAAAATCCTCCAGTCTTCGGTGCCGGTTGTGGTGTACGTCCACCCCCAGGGGGCACGGGCTGCCTCCGCAGGAAGTTTCATCGTCCTTGCTGCCCATCGCGCTTTCATGAGCCCGAACACCACTATCGGAGCAGCCCACCCGGTGACCATTGAGGGGGAGAAAGTGAGCGAGAAAATCGTCAACGATATGGCCTCCTTTGCCCGCTCTCTGGCCGAGAGTCGAAACCGGAACCCCGAAATCGCAGAGAAAATGGTCCGGGAAAGCCTCTCCCTCACCGAGCAAGAAGCATATGCTCAGCAGGTCATCGATGGAGTCTTTGCGTCCGTTGAAGAGGTTCTTGAGGCTCTCCATATGGGGGGAGTCCCTGTCTTTTGGGTGGAGATGTCGGGAAAGGAAAAATTCCTCCAGCTTCTTGTCAATCCGAATCTGGCGTACATCTTTCTGGTGTTGGGAATCCTTGGACTCATCTTTGAGCTCTCTAACCCCGGTGCCGTCGTTCCTGGAGTTTTTGGAAGCATTCTCCTTTTGCTTTCACTGTATGCGTTTTCGCTTTTGCCCACCAATTGGAGTGGCATCGTTCTCCTGCTCCTTGGCTTCCTCTTTCTCGCCCTCGACCTTTTCGTCACCCCGGGCATCGGCGTCCTCACCGCAGGAGGAATAGTCTCCCTGCTCCTTGGTTCGCTTATGGTTTTCAGCCCTCAGGGGGGCATCCGTATTCCCCTTGGGCTTGTCTTCGCCGTCACTGGAAGCGTGGCTGCATTCTTCGTCTTTGCCCTTTTCATGGCCTTGCACGCCCACAAGAAAAGGGTGACAACGGGTGTAGAATCCATCATCGGGAAGACAGGTGTTGCCCGGGAGGACCTTGCCCCTGAGGGGTTCATCGTGGTCGACGGAGAGCTGTGGTGGGCAAAGGCCAAAACCCCGGTTCGAAAGGGGGAACGGGTGGTCATTCTGGGAAAAGAGGGAGCGATGCTCCTTGTAGAGAGGAAGGAGGGATAAACATGGTGGTACTGGGCACCATCATCGTTATCGCGCTCATTTTCTTTCTTGCGTCCATCCGGGTAGTTCGGGAATACGAGCGAGGGGTTATCTTTCGTCTGGGGCGTCTTGTAGGGGCAAAGGGTCCGGGGCTCTTCTTCATCATTCCCTTCATCGACCAGCTGGTGAAGGTGGACCTCCGGGTGGTCACCATGGACGTTCCCAAGCAAGAACTCATCACCCGGGACAACGTCCCGGTCACGGTGGACGCGGTGGTGTACTTTCGTGTCATGAGCCCCGAAGACGCAGTGACCAAGGTGGAAAACTACATTACGGCAACATCGCTGATTTCCCAGACCACTCTCCGCAGTGTCGTCGGACAATCAGAGCTTGATGAGCTGCTCATCCATCGGGACAAGATCAACGAGTCCCTGCAGCGAATCATCGACGAGAAAACCGATCCCTGGGGTATCAAGGTTTCGGCGGTGGAAATTAAAGAAGTGACCCTTCCCGAAGAGCTCAAAAGGGCCATGGCCCGGCAGGCAGAAACTGAGCGGGAACGCAGAGCCAAAATCATCAATGCCGAGGGCGAGTTTCAGGCAGCCGAAAAGCTTTCCCAGGCTGCCCGTATCATTGCAGAAAACCCCATTGCCCTGCAGCTCCGATACCTTCAGACCCTGAGCGATATCTCTGCAGAGAATGCCACAACCATTGTCTTCCCGCTTCCCATTGAGCTCCTTGAAATCTTCAAGAAAAGAGCATGAGCTGCCCTAAGGCTCAACCCTTTTCCAGGAGGCCTGGATTTCACCAAAGTAGATGGTATGGTAATCCCCCTGAGGATAGTAGGTCTCCTGGATAAGGGGCACAAGCGTTGAAGGTTCGACTCGCGTCTTCTCGACGACAGCGCACTGAACGGTGGCAACACACTCGGCAATGGAGGGAACGGGGAACCCTCCGAGGTAAACAGGGGTAAGTGCACAGTGAGTGAACTTGTTCATTGTCCGTCCTGAGTATTTCCCACACTCTTCAACGGCTTTCCGGAGGTGTGTAGGAGGAACGTTGATGGTGAAAAGGAGCGTTTCCTCAAGGAGGACATGGGTGAACCGGGAAGGACGAACCAGGACGCAGGCGACCGGTCGCCCCCAGACCACGCCAAAGGATACCCACCCGATGGTCATGACGTTCGTTGCTGCATGCTCCTTCCCCTGGGTCACAAGGAGCAACCCCCCTGTGGTTCCAAGGGCCTGGAATGCCAGAGGACACAGTTCTTCCCAGGAAAATTTTTCAAAATGCACAGGTCTCACCCCCATTGTACAGTGCTATGCGAGTGCTCCGCCCCTTTGACCCCTGGCAGGGAGAGCTCTGCACCTGCCCTCCAAAGTATACCCTGAACCCTTACACCGGATGTGCCCACCGGTGCCTCTACTGTTACATCTCCTCCTTTATCCCCCGGGCCTTTGAGGTTCGAGAAAAATCTCCCTTCCTCCACCTTCTGGAAAAGGACCTGAAAGAACGTGAAAAAACCCTCTATCTCTCCCTTGCGAACTCCTCTGACCCCTATCCCCCGGTGGAGGCAGAGCGGGAACTCACAAGGGCAATCCTCAAGCTCTGCCAGAGAGAAGGCATGCCCGTACTGATTCTGACCAAATCTCCCCTGGTGGTACGGGACGCTGACCTTCTGCAAGCAATGCAGGCAGCAGTGAGCATCACCATCACAACCCTGGACAGCCAAAAGGCCCGGCTTCTTGAGCCTGGTGCCCCTCCCCCAAAGGACCGTGTCCGCGCTCTTCAGGTCCTGGCGAAAGCTGGTATCCCCACAATCCTTCGCCTGGACCCCATTATCCCTGGCATCAACGATGCCCAAGAGGAATGGCACACCTTGCTTTCGCAGCTTGCCCCGTACATCCGGCAGGTTGTTGCCTCTACTCTGAAGCTCCGGTGGGATACAGGGGAAAGGATTGCCATCTCCTTTCCAGAAGTGCGACGCTTTCTGCCTCTTTTCTCCGAGAGAAAAGGGCGGAGTCTGTACCTTGAGCGAAAGACGCGGTATGCTCTTTTGGGAGAGCTCCGGGAAATCGTTCATGCTCACAATATCCCCTTCTCCACCTGTCGAGAAGGTTTCCCCGAATTCAACGACCTCACCTGCGATGGAAGTGCTCTTTTCAGTCGATGAGGTGTTCAATGTTGAAGGAGGCAATGTCTTCCTTCGTGTAAAAGTTCTCGAAATTTTCTTCTGCCGTCCCCACAATGGCCACGGTAAGTTCTTTCATAAGGTCAAGGTCCCTGGGTTTTTCAAGGGGCTGGCCATTGGGGTCGCGGATGACCCGGACCACGGGGCGAATCGGGAGACCCTCGTTCAGGCGGACCACCACGGCAATCTCTCCGGTTGTGAGACGAACGGTCTCCCCCACGGGATAGGGAGCGATGTGGCGCACCATGGTGGTGACCACCTGGAGGTCGAAGAGTCGCGAGGCATTCCCCATGAGGTATTCCAAAGCCTCCGCATAGGAGAATCGTTTTCGGTACGGTCGGTCCACCGTCAGGGCATCGTACACATCGGCACAGGCACAGATGCGGGAGAGGAAGTGAATCTCCTCTCCTGAAAGCCCATAGGGGTATCCACTGCCGTCAAGGCGTTCGTGGTGCTGCAGGGCGATAACTGAAGCAAGGAAGTCGTAATCCGGGTTTCTCTGGATCATCTCCTTACTCCAGACAGGATGCATACGAACGAGATGTCGTTCGTCTTCAGTGAGGTTTCGTTCCTTTACCAGAAGGTCCTCGGGGAGACGAACTTTCCCGAGGTCGTGGAGAAGAGCACCGAGTCCGAGTTTCCTAAGCTGCAGACGGGAGAGGTTCAGGCATTTCCCTACAAGGAGACTCAGCACAGCCACGTTCACCGAGTGATGGAAGATAAGGTCATTGCGGCTCTGCATCTGGACGAGGTAGAAAACGGTGGTGGGATTGGTAAGAATTTCGTCGAGAATCTCCTCAAGCACCTGAAGAACCTCATAGTATGCTACTCCCCCACCACGTCTGAGGCGTCTCACGGTATCATGGAGTATCCTCTGCACCCGTCTCCTGGTTTCGACGCGTAGTGGTTCGCTCACCGCAATATCTTCGAAGAGCTCATGTTCCACAAAAATCGACTGAAAACCGAGCTCCTGAAGTTTTTGAATATAGGCCTCAGTGAGCACAACGCCTCTATTGAGGAGAACAGAACCGTCTTCCCGGAGTACCGGATACGCAACCTTCACTCCAGGCTTCAGCTCACTCACCGGAACCCGAATCACGGCCCGTACCACCGCCAAAGAAAACGAAAGACTTCCTCTGGGGTACCTCCCAGGTGACTTCTGCCGTCCCCACAATGGCCACGGTAAGTTCTTTCATAAGGTCAAGGTCCCTGGGTTTTTCAAGGGGCTGGCCATTGGGGTCGCGGATGACCCGGACCACGGGGCGAATCG
>JAPWUU010000099.1 GCA_028275365.1 Candidatus Caldatribacterium sp. | reverse complement strand
TTTTCGAAGTCGCTCCGGCTCTGAATCACGGTGTAACCTGCTTTTTTGAGGATATCGAAGATGCTCTCTTTATCTTTCTCTTTTCCGGTGGGTTGACGGAAACCACCGCCGGCGAAGTAGTTGAAACCGCTCTTTGCCAATTCCAGAGCGATGTCGTAGTAGTTATTCCGGGAGGGGTTGTGGGCGTACAATCCTGCCGGGGTGGCGTGATCCAGGGAAACGGTGCTTAAGTCTCCGATTTTCATCCCCGCTCTTTGCGCTTCTTCAGCTAAAGTGGTGAACTTTTCGGTTTTCGTCACATCCATGTTGAGGACGCCGTCTAAGGTTTTCCGGCCGCTCAGCATAGCGGTGATCGCTGAAGCCGAGTCGGTGATGTACCGGCCGGCGTCGAAGGTGTTCATGAGACCTACCACCGGGAATTTGGTGAAGGAAATCCGCTCTGCACCGGGTTTACCCGAACCCTTCACATCGTGAAGATAAACCTCGGTAGCATGGATAGAGCTCAAACTCATCCCATCACCGATGAAGAGGAACACGTACTTCGCTCCGGCTGCAAAGGCTACACTCCCCAGAAACATGGCCATGAACACAACCAGAAGAACCAGATACCGAAACCGAGAGATCATTCCTGCAAACCTCCTTTCCTATTTCTGAAACCGAACCGGCATACTGAACTTTACAAAATCGGCCGCTTCCACATACGCCAGGGTCTCTTCGGCGCTGGCGCTTTCGGTGGGTTTCCAGAAGGCATCTTCAGCCATAGTCTTTTTGGCCACCTCCCAGATCTCCGGGGTAGCTTTAAGGCGTACCACTTCATATTCGAGTTTCTGAGGCGTCAAAGTGTAAACGGTGTAGGACATGGGGTAGGTGACGGTGGAAGCGTTCTCGATGTACCAGATACCGTTTCTCTCCACCGGGATGGTGCTCACGTGCCGATGGCCGCAGAGGTAGAAGGAGACCTGGGGGTACTTCTCGAAAAGGGCGATCACTTCCTCGGCGTTCTCGAGGTAGAAGTTCTTCCACTCGGGCTTCTTTTCTTCTTCCCGGAAAGGTACAAGCAAGTGATGCCCCACCACGATGGTGAGCTTATCCTGGTTGGTGGCAAGCACCTTCTCCAGCCACCGAAGCTGCGCCTGGGAGACCTTCCCGCCCCAGGTTCCCACCTTGGTGGTATCAAGCCCCACGAGCAAAAGCCCCGGGACCGGTTCGGCGGTCCAGTAACTCTGTGGACCGTTGAACCCAAATCCCTGCAGGGCGAAGACTACGTTGTACTTGGAACTTCCGATAAGCGTAGCCAAAGGTGCTTCCTTATCCTTGGGAGGGATAGGGCTGACTTCGTGGTTCCCTAAAACTGCATAGACAGGCACCCGGATTTCCTCGAGCATTTCCCGCAGTAAATCCACGTTCCAGGGTTCCGCATCCTTGGTGAGATCCCCGGCTAAAATCACAAAATCGAGGTCGGGGATGGCATTCACGCTATCGATAGCTTCTTTAAAGAGCATTACCGATGTATCCTCCATTTTCACGAAATCCTTGGTGTTTGCAGCAGGCAAACTCAGGTGAGGGTCGGAGATTACCGCGAATTTCACCCGCTCGAAACCCCAGGCAAAAGATGCGACGACACACCAGAAGAGCACAATGACGACCAGGGAAACCCATAGCTTCCGAACCATCCTACCAGCTCCTTTCCTCGAATTTGCCTTCAGGGTACCACGCAAGAATGAAGGGGATATAAAGGGAATGTAAAGGTTTGTTAACCCTCAGCCGGGAACCGGCCGGAGAACGACGCCACTGGTGCGCCTCTGCCTGCCCTTTCCGTTCACCCACTCGCCACTTGAGCCGAGCCCCTTCCTGAGGCGCTTGTGTCCTGCTGGAGATTGCTCACTAACCAGCATGCCCAATCCCTCCTTCCGGGGCTTCCGGTGCTGGAAGTGGCGGAGCCAGATAAGGAAGGGGACGTACGCGACCCGGAGGAGCCCTCTAAGAGACACCAAACCCTTGAGCCGCCAAAGCGTTGAGGAACTTCATATGCAGACTTCTTCAGAGGCAAAACGACGAAGCAGTCTCACACTCAAAGAGACCATTCAAGATGCACCCACCCTCGCCCAGAGTTGCCATCTGGTATCTTCCTGTGCTGGTACTCACCAGTTTTGCAGCGGACCCCCGATCCCCCAAAACCCCCGGGGGTCCGCTGCAAATTCAGGTTGACAAATCCGCATCAATGCTGTATTTTATCCCGAAGTTGCAGTCGAACCATAGTGGGATAAGAAGGTCCCCATTCTGCCGTCGTTCCATAGCAGGAACTGCTTTTTGCAACCCTCCGGCGCAGGCTCGCCCCGGACGATTCATTCCCCGAGCTTTTGAAAGCCTCCTGCAGGGTGAGGGAAAGGCCACACCCGAGTCCTGGAGAACCGGGAAAACTGGACGCTTCAGGTACCTCTACAGGACAAATCCTTGATATGCCCCGTAGCCATCGGGTGCGTTTTTCAGTACAATATAGGTGGAGAGGTGGCCGAGCTGGACGAAGGCGCTCGACTCGAAATCGAGTAGGCAAGTGAGAGCTTGCCTCGTGGGTTCGAATCCCACCCTCTCCGCCAGGGAGAACCTAAACAGGAACACGCTGACCTTTCGAAGGCTTTCTGGGACAAAAAAGGAGGGTCTTTCGCAGCCGTGTCCCCCCACCCCCTGGTGCTTCTGACCACCGAAGGGACATATCCCCTCGTCCCCGGTGGTGTTACCTCCTGGGCACAGGAGCTTTTGGAGAGGCTCAGTGCCCGATTCATCGTTTTTGCCCTCTGGGGTCCCCGGCGAATACCAAAAATTCCACCCCTTCCCCGCAACGTGGAAGAGGTCGTGGTCGTGCAGCTCTTTCTCCAGGAAAACCCTCCTCTTACCATGGTTCGGCAACCACTGTTGCTTGAGAAACTGGAGCTCTTCTTTGGGTTCCTCGAAGGAGATATCGCATCGTTTGGGGAAGGGCTATACGGACTTGCCAAGGCTGCGGGGAAAACCTCTTCTCCATCCAGCGTATTCCTCTCAAAGGAGGCTGATGAAATACTGCAGAGACGGTTCGCCAGCATCCTGGGTCGAACACCGGTACTCGCTGAGCGCCTTCTGATTCTGGGACAGCTCCGGGGAATGCTCGCAAACCTGCTCCGGATTCCTCCTGCCGCAGACATAGCCCACACAACGGTGAACGGCCTGGGAGCCATCCCTGCCTGGCTGGCATCCCGGCACTACCAGATTCCTCTTGTGCTGACTGAGCATGGTGTTTACCTTAGAGAGCGCTACTTTGCTCTTTTCGCCCTGAACCTTCCCCCAGCACTCTCGCTGTTCTTCTCGCTTTTCTTCAAGACTCTGGCCCGCCTCATGTACCAGGAAGCTTCTCTGTGCACGTCGGTGAGTGAGTTCAATCGCTACTGGCAGGTGGAACTGGGCGCAAGACCCGAGAAAACGCTGGTGATTCCCAACGGCATAGACCCTGCCAGGTTCCCCCCTGCCCCGCAGCGCCTTGAGGACCCTCCAACTGCCGTATGGGTCGGTCGCATCGACCCTCTAAAGGACCTCCTCACCCTTGTTCAGGCCTTTGCCGTTGCCCGCAGGAATCTTCCCCACGCCCGGCTCCGTCTTTTCGGTCCGGTACCGCAGGGAAACGAAGCCTATGTCAGAGAGGTTTCTAAAAAGATTGGGGAGCTTGGCCTTGAGAAGACGGTAACCCTTGAGGGACCGATAAGCCCGGTCTACCGGGCATACCATGCCGGCTGGGTAACCGTCTTATCCAGTGTCTCGGAGGGCTTCCCCTACGTTGTCTTAGAAAGCCTGGCCGTGGGTCGCCCGGTCGTGGGAACCCGGACCGGAGCAGTGTCTGAAGTCATAGCTGATTCGGGGAGGGTGGTCCCACCGTCAAATCCGGAAGCCTTAGGGGAAGCACTCGCCGAACTCCTGTCGGATCCTGAGCTCTGCCTTGAACTCGGAGCCCTTGGGCGGGAGAGGGTTATCCGAAAAT
>JAPWUU010000097.1 GCA_028275365.1 Candidatus Caldatribacterium sp. | reverse complement strand
CGAAATGACCCTCGAGATTGCCCGGAGGATGGGCGTTCGAGAGGAGGACCTCATCCACATCCGCCGGGGAGCACTCCTCCACGACATCGGGAAGTTAGGAATCCCCGACAGTATCCTTTTGAAACCCGGCAAACTCACCGAGGAAGAATGGGAGATCATGAAAAAGCACCCGGTGTACGCCTACGAGATACTCTCGAAGATAGCATACCTCCGCCCTGCCCTGGATATTCCCTATTGCCACCATGAGAAGTGGGATGGAAGCGGCTACCCGAGAGGACTCAAGGGTGAAGAGATCCCCCTCCCTGCCCGGATCTTTGCCGTGGTGGACGTCTTCGATGCCTTAACGAGCGATCGACCCTACCGGAAGGCCTGGTCCAGAGAGGAAGCCATAGCGTACATCAAGGAGCGAAGCGGAAAGGATTTCGATCCCAGAGTGGTCGAGGTGTTCCTTGAGGTGATCGGTGCATCCCGTACCCAGGAGACATCCTGAGGCGAGCTTCCGGAAGGCCCATACCTCCACCATCGAGTCTTGCCTTTGCCCAGACGGGGTGAAAAGAGTGCTCCTCCGCCACTCCAAAGCACGGGTCCGGATACGATGGTCTCAAAGGGGATGTCCCTGGAGATGTCTCCGGTGAGACCCCGGGGACGCTGCGGACAGGGCACAGGATTTTCAGGCCTGTATCCTGAACCGGGGAACACAGAACGACGCAGAACACCAGCTCTCCCTCCTCAGGACCCGGGCAGGACACCCTCGTCCGGTGTGGTCCGGGTTTCCCGCCTTTCTGCTACCGCAGAGGAGTTCCCGAAGCTTCCCTGCTTCTTCCGTTTCTCCCTGTACATGCGGTGGTCTGCCTCCCGGATGGTCTCCTCAGGTTCTCCTTCCCCCTCCTACACGCTCACCCCGAAGAAGAAGTCCCCAAGGGACCGAGCGATGTGCTCCAGGGCTTTCCGGGCGCCCTCTTCTCCTCCCCCGGGGAAGGCAAGGAGCACCTCATCACCGCCAAAGCGCACAGCAATGTCCTCACCCCGGATGTTCGCAAGGACTGCCTGGGCAAAGCGCTCAAGGACCCCATCCCCGGCGGCATGGCCCTTTTCGTCGTTCACCTTCTTGAGGCCGTCGACATCGAGCATGGCGAAGGCGATGGTCCCGCCGGTACGCTTTTGTCGCTTCACCTCCCGGGGGAGCCACTCCTCGAAGAAGTACCAGCGGGTGTAGAGGTTCGTGAGGTGGTCCCGGATGGAGGAGCGCTTCAGGCTCTGGAGGCCCGCCCTTCCACCGAGAAAAAGGAGGAAAAGCCCCACGAAGGTACTGGCGGCAAGGGGAAAAGGACTGTAGATAATCCCCAGAGAGGCGATGGCAAGGCCCCCGTAGGTGGAGGCATGGCAGTGTGTTTCCCGGATAAGCACATGTATCCGGTAATAGGTATCGATGGCGACAGCAGCCAGGGCGATGAAGAATGTTCCCCGCAGAACGTCCCCCACTGTTCTCCCCTCCCACAGAAACCCGGGAATGAATGTCAGCAGGGTATTGTACCAGAAACGGAGACAATTTTACCGAGCCGGTTATTCTTGCTCACCACGTCCGTGGGTTTCCCCCATTCCCTTCCAATCCTTTCAAAAAGGGCAGGGTTCAAGGGCCTCTTGGTGGGAGAAAAAGAAACCTGTTACAATACATTCAGTTATCAGTATCCTGCTGGCGGCGGAAGTTTGCCCAGGTGGAAGGGAATCCGGTGGACATGGAGGATTTCGGACAAATCAGGAATCTCCTGCGGGAATACTGCTCCCTTGCGGGAGCGGGAGCGTTCTTCAGAGCCCCCGGG
The DNA here is from genome assembly GCA_028275365.1 of Candidatus Caldatribacterium sp. Lineage (GTDB taxonomy): Bacteria > Atribacterota > Atribacteria > Atribacterales > Caldatribacteriaceae > Caldatribacterium. Next base: position 2,412 of record JAPWUU010000097.1, on the reverse strand, counting down.
GGGTTTGCCACCTTCCGGAACCCTGTCACGAACCAACACCACTGGCTCTTCTACGACGGAGAGAGGGACCACATTATCGAGCGCCGTCTGGACGCCATACAGTTCATCCGGAGCCAGCCGCATGAGGAGTGGTGCCGTTTCCCGGGGACTTTAACCCCCAGCCGCTCATCAAAAAGCTCCGCCGGCACCTCTTCAACCGCATTCGTGCTGCAGAGATTGCCCTGGAAAAGTTCCCCGTTCCCCAGCGGCAGATTGTTAACTGGCTCCATGCCCTCTCACCCTCCGCGGGGAGGAACAGGCTGCTCCAGTATTTTGAGGTCCGCTCCCTCACCGGTGCTGCCTTCAACGAGCTGCGGAACCTCTGGCGGGAACGCTCCCAGTGGTCCCTGGAGGAATGGCCCCATCGCCTGGACGATCCTTGTGTAAGGGGCTGCCCGGACCGGGTTGGGAAAATTCGTGGTGGGGGATTGAAAATATAACGTTCTGGTTATAGGATAGAGAATGGAGATCGTCCAGTATCCCGAGGAGCTCGACCCTGAGAAGAAGGGAATCCTGGACAGGTTTGCCGAAAAGCACCGGCGAAGATACGGGAAGTTCCTCTCCCACTTTGAGGAGATATGCCGGCGACTCAAAGAAGACAGCACCTTTTTCGAGGTTCTCAAGAAAAACGGCTATGTGAAAAACCTGGGTGGAGAGCTCTGGGAATTCCGGATTCCACCTGCCGGAAAGGGAGGGGTCTTGCGGGTGTATTTCTTGTTCTCAAGGGTGACACGGGAGAAAATCGTTATCCTTGATCTGGAAATCAAGAAGGAAAGCGAGGCGAACCTTGAGAGGGCAAGGGAGAGACTGAAGATCTACCGGAAGTGGGAAGAGGAAAGGTAGGGAGAGAGGATGGCCGAGAGAAAGAGTGCGCCGAGGAAAGCGGTGGTGGGAGACATGAACGTGGAACGGGATATTGGGGAACTGTTTGAGAAGCTGCGGAAGGACCAGGAGACGGCCGAAACACTCGATTACTACGCACCGCTCAATGCCTTGATCCTCGAAGTTGTCGAGGAGAGAACTTACCAGAATCTCACCCAGGAGGAGCTTGCTCGACGCCTCGGCACCAGACAGTCAGCCATTTCCCGGTTTGAGAATCTGGGGAGAAAGCCGGGTTTCGATTTCCTGCAGAAGGTGGCCCGGGCTCTGGGGGGAAAGCTCTTCATCACCATCCACGGCCAGTACGCAGCACTTGTCCCCCGCAAGTACCGGGAGTTCGTCGACAGGCTGGCCAGGGGAAGGAATACGGCACCGGAGGCAGTCGTCAGAGAACTCCTCGTGGAGGCTCTGGAGAGGAAGATGGAGGAGGAGCGTCTTGCTGAAACCATCGAAGCAATTCTCGTGCCCAGGAAGAATCCTGTGGTGAGTGCCGGTCCTGAGGAGAGCACGTCGGAACCGTGGAGAGACAGCGAACAACTCAGTCTCGCAAGCTGAGCCCGGAGGAGTTCCAGAAATTCCTGGAGCTCATCGACAGCCTCGAACTCGAGGACATAACCGTGATGAAGATGAGCTTTGAGCTCCTTTCTCCTCTGGAAGAGGGGACTGTGGCCATCAAAATCGGAGAGCGAGCCGGGTCTCCCCAGCGGAAGGGAGAGAAGCTGGAGATACCTCAGGCCTTCGCCATCACCGTCGAGCAAAAAGAGGAGGAGAAGCTCCGCTTTCGGGTAGAGTATCTCCTCACGTTCTCCGTAGCCAGGGAGGAAACCGTTTCGCAGGCTCTTGAGTACGAGGGAGTCACCAGGTTTTTCCTTGAGCAACAGGTACCAAAGCTTGTGTGGCCCTTTCTGCGGGAAGATTTCCACTTTGCCTGCTCCAAGCTGGGGCTCCGGCCCATAACCCTGAAGCTCCGCAGGTAACCCTCACCCGGCTCTGCATGCTCCACCGTTCCATTCCCTCACTCCGGATCGAAAAAGTCGTAGTCTATCCTCTTGAGCTGGTAGTCAGCCACCGGGACGACTCCAACGTCGTAATCAATCATGAGCTGTGCCAGGGTTTCACCGTCAATCAGGACGACATTTGCATCCACCCTTGAAGCATACTCTCTGGCCTCCAGGGTGAAGCGGGCTGTGGTGATGAAAACACCTTTCCGGGCGTGCTGGCCCTGCAACGCCCCAACGAACTTCTTTCTGGACTTCAGGACGCCCAACGGGGGTATTTGCCCAGCGTCTGGCCTGGATGTACACCACGTCCAGGCCCAGCCTGGCCTCATTGATGACGCCATCGATACCCTCGTCACCGCTTCTCCCGATTGTCTTCCTTGCTTCCTCCCGGGAACCTCCGTATCCCATTTTCACCAGAAGCTCAACCACCAGGCGTTCGAAAAGATCGGGTGGCATGCGCTTCACAAGTTCCAGCACCTCACTGGCCAGCACC
>JAPWUU010000022.1 GCA_028275365.1 Candidatus Caldatribacterium sp. | reverse complement strand
CAAGCTACCCGATTGCTCCAAAGGCTGGTTAAGGAAAGGAAACTGGTAGCACGTGATGGGAAAAGGAACCTGGTAGGAATGGCATTCGCAGGTACGGGTATCGCTCAAAAACTCTATGGGCGCGCTCAATAAATATGTGCGGTGTGCATTTTTCCAGCGCGAAGTTTGCAATAGTACAGGATGGGACAAACGTAGCAAGTCAGCAGCAGAATACCCCTTATATACTCACATCACAATCGTGGATTGGTCCAGAGCAAATGAACCAATTCCCGCCCTTGTCGTCCTTCCCCCGGAGGTGGCCAATCCCGAGGAGTGGATGATGCAGGTGCTTGAGTCGGCAGGAGGCAGTATCCGCACCAATAAGAACATGCTCGTTTTCCTTACCCCTGATACCACGCAACTTGCGGCCCTGCGGGGATTGGTCCGGCGATACCTGGCTCTGGAGGAGATTATCCGTTCGCCTTCTTTCAAGGAGATGGACGCTGAAGACCGGGAACAGGTGCAGGAGCAGCTCAGGGAAAAGCAAGCGGGTATTGAGGGCCTTTTCCTGAAGATGTACCAGGATGTCTACCGTCCGGGCGCTTCTGGGGTGAAGAAGGTATCGTCTGCAGCTTCGGCGTTCCCCGGGGTGAAGACCCTTGATGAGTACGCAAAGCAAATTCTTGAGAAAAGTGGTATCCTCCTGGAACGGATTGCCCCGGAGTACCTGCAGGGGGTCCTACAGGAGAGTGGCGGCGAGGTCTCGCTCTCCCAGGTGAACACCATCTTCACGGGTGTGGTGGACCAGCCGCTTGTGAGAAACCCCAAAGAGGCCATCGCGGGGGCTATCCGGGAAGGCGTGCAGCGGGGGGTGTTTGGGGTTCGGGCTGGCGGCGGGACTTTTGTGGGCGAGGAAGTCCCGGAGGAGGTCCTGAGAGACGGGAATGCGGTCCTCGTTGCCTCCCCCGGGGAGGGTGGGCAAGAACAGGAGACTGTGGTTGCTCCCCCTGAGCCAAGGGTGGTGACGCTTACGGTACGGACCAGCACGAACATCCTGTATCCTCTGCTTCAAGCCGCTCAAAGGCTGCGGGAGTTACAGGGAGCCACGGTCCTTCTTCGGGTCGATGACCCCACAGGGGCAATGCGGCGGCTGAAGCAGGAACTCGAGAAGCTCCTTCGCGATTACGGCTGCACGGTGGAGTGGGAGGAGAGGCAAAGCTGAAAATCCCGGGGACCTTTCTGGCTTGAGTCCCCGGGACCGGTGGGGTTTGGGTTGGTTGAGAGGTAAGCGGGATAGACCAGATTGTCTTTCGCGGTTTCTTTGCTCAGAACCTGGATGACGTCTCTCTTCAGCGTGACCTCTCTGAAAAAGTACGCCTGGGGATTGCGAAGGAGTTCTCTTATGGCCATGATGGGTTCTTCTTCGGTTCCTCCCCACACCGGGAGGACAAAAAGGAATCTCTTCCGGGTCAAATCAGTGTCCATGCAAACCGAAAGTACATTCGCTATAATAGGGCCGAAGTCCGGTTATTTCCAGGGCCCGGGCAAGCTCAGATGAACAGGGATTATACCCGAGGGTCGGTGGAGGCGTGGTTGCTGGTCGCTCCAGCTGAAGATGACAAAGAGGATGACTTCTGTAGCTACCCCTGTGACCCGCCTGGTGGTGTAGCTTCGGGGCAGCAAGCCGAAGCCCGGCGGCTGGATGAGGTGATCCGGAAGAATCTCTGAGGGTTTGGCATGAGACTTGAGGAGCTCTTGCAGGCGAAACGCGCAGAAGTTCTTAAGGTGTACGATATATACGGTGCTTGTAAGGTGCGCATCTTCAGTTCGGTAGTTCGCGGGGAGGCGGACGAGGGAAGTGACATCGACTTCCTGGTGGAGATGGAACCGGGCCAGTCTCTTTTTGACCTTGGGGACCTTCAGTACGAGCTGGAAAGGCTCCTTGGCCGGAGAGTGGATGTGGTTACGGAACGGGGACTCAAAGCGCGCATTCGAGGGCGGGTGCTCCAGGAGGCAGTGGTGCTGTGAGGAATCCAAAGGAGCACCTGGAAGACGAGCTTCAAGCTATTGCCGCCGTTGAGCGCCATGCCTGCGTTGAGAGGGTGGACTTTGAGTGCGGTGAATTGCTCCGGATCTGGTTTCTGCATCACTGTGAGGGATAACCATGGCAGGAATACAACTGCCGAAAGAGAAGCTCGCCGAGTTTTGCCGGCGGTATCACATCCGGCGCCTGGCGCTGTTTGGCTCGGCGTTACGCGGGGACCTTGGGCCGGAAAGCGATATCGACTTTCTCGTGGAATTCGAACCTGGCCATGTTCCCGGCCTTTTCGGCATTGCTCGCATGGAGCGTGAGTTGTCGGCGCTTTTTGGGGGGCGAAAGGTGGATTTGCGTACCCTGAGGGACCTGAGCCCCTATTTTCGCGAGGAGGTGTTGCGGGAAGCCGAGGTGCAGTATGCGGAAGAGTGATAGAGTGCGGCTGCAACATATGCTCGATGCTGCCCGGGAAGCTCTTGAGTTTGCAAGCTCCAGTTGTCGAGAGGAGTTAGAACGCGACCGCAAACTGGCGCTGGTGAAGGACATTGAGATCGTCGGAGAAGCCGCATACCAGGTCTCCGAAGAAACTCGGGAGCTTTTGCCCGATCTTCCTTGGGAGGATATGATTGCAATGCGCCACCGTCTGGTTCATGGGTATTTTGATATAGACCTGGATGTCCTTTGGCAGACGGTACAGCAGGACCTTCCTCTGTTGGTTGAAAAACTTAAAGCTGCGCTGAGGGCAGGAGAATAGCAACGTGCCCGATGGCGTCCAGGGTGTATAGAACTCGAGGGATTGCCTGGTACCTTTGACCTCTGCGGTTTATTTTGACCGACATCTGCACTGGCCGCTCTGGGTAACTCGCCCAGCACGTCAGGGAAATTTCACGATTGCGACACATTCTGGTCACAAATCCCTCCAGAAACCCGGTGTATAATTTCCCTGGAGGCGGTGGTATGCACGGGCACGGATTGTTCTGGGCCCCCTTCTGGGGCTACTATTACTCCCCCTGGGGGTGGTTTTTCTGGGGGAGGATTCTCGCAGGCGTTGTGGTGTTCCTTTGCATCTTCTGCCTGCTCTTTCTCCTTTTCTGGGCCGGGAGGCACATGTTTCGCCCTTCCAGGTTCTTTGAAGAGGACCCCATCGAGATTCTCAAGCGCCGCTATGCCCGGGGAGAGATCACAAAAGAAGAGTACGAGAGGATGCGAGAGGAGCTCAAACGGTGAGGTTCTGTCCTTTCAGGAGGAAGAGCTATGGAGAACTCTCTCGAAAATATGGTGCTAGGGACCATCAGAACCCGACGGAGTGTCCGGGCGTATTCCCCAGAAAAAGTGGAAGAGGAGAAAATTCAGGCTATTCTTGAAGCTGCGGTCTTTGCCCCTTCGGCCCGGAACGGACAGCCCTGGTTTTTCACCGTTATTGAGAACGAGGGGCTTCTTGAGGAGATGAACGAGGCCACAAAGAGCATCATGCTCTCCTCAGGGGACGAGTTTCTTGAAAGCCGCGCCAGACGGGAGGACTTTCACGTTTTTCACCATGCTAAAACGGTGATACTGGTCTCGGGAAAAGAAGACCACCCTTCTGCCCCGGTGGATTGTGCGGCGGCGACCGAAAATATGCTCCTTGCGGCGAAATCTCTGGGTGTGGCTTCCTGCTGGATTGGCTTTGTGGAGCTTCTTTTCTCAAGCCCAAAGGGCGAGGTGTACCGGAAGCTTTTGCAGATTCCCGAAGGGTACCGACCCCTCTGGGCAGTGGCCCTGGGGTACGCCCTGGATTCCCCTGGGGAGGCTCCTCCAAGGAACCGGAACGTCGTCGCCTGGATACGGTAACATCCGGCGGCTACCCACACGGGGAGTGGGGACGGAAAAGCGAGAGCCCGGGTTCACCCCCGGCTCTTCTTACGGTATGCCCTCCACCTCAATCGATGTCACCTGTCCGCCCACAATCACGAAGGCCGAGCCGGTTGCTACCCCCGAAGCATTGCCCCGCAAACCCACAGAGATTTTGTTCGGGCCCTGTTGAGCTTCTACGGTGAAGCTCCTCCGCACGGTACTCGCATTTCCGGCTGCTTCAAGCTGTTGCAGGGCCGCGGTGAGCTGGACGAGGTTGTACCCGGTGGTGATGAGGTCCACGATGCTCCGGGCATTCTGCGGGGCAAGCCCCCCTGCCGCAAGGAGCGCAAGGGACAGTACCTTGTCAAAGACGACCGGGCCACTGAAAGCCGGAGAAATACTGGTACGGTAGAGATTCCCGTTGACTTCGCAGAAGAGCTCAAGCTCGGAGAAAGAGGCGAGGGAGAAATTGTACGTTCCGCCCACGTATTTGATGGTGGGGGTCACAACGAGGGTCGCCGGACGGGGGGTGTTCACCCAGATGGACTGCCCGGAGGTGGCGGTGGACCCACCCACCCAGGCGTCGGTGTAGAAGGCAATGCCACCGGATGCTTTGTTGGCCGAGGCTCTGCAGTCGGCATTGCCGACTTTGTGAGTCCACACCCGTGTGTCGGAGTAGGGAGGGGTGAAGGTCTGTCTGGTGGTGGGGAGGCATTCCCGGAAGGCGCCCAGCGCACCGTCTTCTTCATCGGTGGCCAGCCAGCGGTTGAAGATGAACCGGTACTTTTCCCCGGTGGCGATGTTCGTCACGGTGACGGACGCCACATACCATCCCGGAGCAGTACCACCGTTGTCGTGGCGGAGATAAATTCGGCGAATAGCCCCTAAATCTCCAACCTGAGAGGGGGGAATGGTGAAGGTATCCGTCTGGTTCCGCTCAAAGTCGTTGCGGTTGGGGTTATCAAGGAAGAGCTCTGTGGAGTTTCCCTTTTCCCCGTAGAGGGTGAGGTAGACGTTGGCATCCGTTCCGGCACCCAGTTTGTCTCCAGTGACCACGGTAATCAGATATCCAGCAAAGGGTGGAGGTGTGGCAAGGTCCGGAGGAGGGGTGATCTCCGGTGGAGGTTGAGGAGTAGAGGTGGGAGTGGGTTGAGGAGTATGGATAGGTGTGGGTTGCGGAGTGCGGGTGGGGGTGGGCGTCGATACCACTATTCCCCCTGTCCCAATGGTCAAACTATATTCCCCCTCTCCACTTGAGCGGGAGACCCGCACGAACCACTCCCCGCTTTCCCCAGCCACGTATTCTAGGGACTTCGTGTTTCCCCTGGTCACCACATTCCCCACACTGCTTGTCGAACCGGGAGGGCAGAGGGAGAGGGCAAAGGAGGCCCCTTGGGGGAAAGTGAGGGAGAGGGTGATGATTTGCCCTTTCTCCACTGAGAAGCGATACCAGTCGCTTGAGTCAGCGCTCTTCAGGAATCCCTCGAAGGTCCCTTCCCCAATGCGGAGGGCATCCCAGCGGTTGTTCCCGGCGTCCTGACCACTTCCGGCATCGTTCTGGTTGGCTACCGCAAGGTTCAGGTGGTATTCTCCCGCGCCACGCAAGCGATATACCCGCACGGACCACTTCCCGCTTGCTCCAGCCACGTACTCCAGGGACCTCGTATTCTCCGCCGTTTCCACATTCCCCACACTGCTTGTTGAGCCGGGAGGATAAAGGGAGAGGGAGAAGGAAGCTCCCTGAGGAAAGGCAAGGGAGAGGGTGATGATTTGCCCCTGTTCTGCCGAGAAGCGGTACCAGTCAGCCGAGTCAACGGAGCCGTCGCCACGTCTATATCCCAGGTCGCCGCTCACTGTGCCCGGCGCGATCAAGACTGCATCTTCCCGTCTATCGGCATCCGCTTCGACGAAACCACCGCCGGTTTCTTCCATCTCTTCTCCCAAAAGGAGTGTGACGCTCTCTTTCCGGAAAGCCACATGGACGGTGGAGGGGCTTTTCCCCGAAAGGAACGGCCCGGGGTTCCGGTGGGCCCGTATCCAGAGGACCGAGGCACGTTCCAGGTTCTTCCGGGGGATGGTCACGCGTCCCCGGCAGGTGTACCCCACCGGGTCGTGAGGTGGCGAAACATTTTTGAGGACGACCTCTTTTGTTCCCACGATGAGCCCTCCCTGCTCTCCACGGGGAGGAATACCGTAAGAGAGGAAAAAGTGGGCGTCAATCCCCCGGGGGCCATCGGCCCGGCTGGTGGCCAGAACCTCAAGGTCAAGCACCAGGTCTTCTGTGCCCTGGGGTATCCCCTCAAATACCCACTCGGCGACCTGGTTGAAAGAAGGGTCCCGTAGCCAGTACCAGCCACTGATGAGGTCACCGTCTGAGGAAAACTGTGCGGCAGTTCTTGAGGTTCCTGCAGCACAAAGCCCCTGGACTCCCACAAGCACCATACAGAGGATAGGAAAAACCACCAAGAAGCGAACCTTCGACATCTTCTCCCCTCCTTGCGAGCTTGTTTCCTCCAACTATTGTACCACATATGCCCCGGATCGTACGGGAACCTCATGTGGTGTATACTGGAGGGAGAGCCTGAAAAGGAGGGGAGAGGATGAGACGTTTCCTTCTGGTTCTCCTGTTTTTCGTTCTGCTTGCCCTTCACGGTGGAAGAGAGGTCTTCGCCCTGCCCTGGGAGCACATTGTGCTCATCGATGACCCCAGGTTCGTGCGCCTTGTGGCCTTCGCGAATCCGGACCACCGCCTCTTCTGGGCTACGGACTACGTCCTTGAGGTGGAGGCCCGAAATCCTGCACAGCCGGTTGAGGTTTCGTACCTCATCCTTGCAGGGAGTGCCACTCCCGAAAGGCCTTCGCAGGAGGTGGAGGTGCGGGGGAACACTTTCATCGCCGGATGGGAAGAGGAGAAGCAGCTGTACTTCCACACCGAGGTGGGGGGATGGGCCCGCCCGGAATTCCGGGCCAATCCCCAGTATTTCCCCCTGCCGCACTACCGGACCTGCGTGCTCCTCCTTGCCCGCCACGAGAAGGTGTACCTCGTCTTCCTGCGGGAGAACGATGGATACCTCACGTACCGGGTTTTCCGGGGAGGTCCTTTCAGAGGACTCGAGGTGACCGGCCTTACCCGGGTGACGAGGGTGGGGGAGGAGTTTGAGGTTCGTTCCCTGGGTGGACCGGTGGAGGTGGGCCTCTGGGCGGAAGGAAAGTACCTCCACGATGAGGTTGCCGGCTATGCCCGTCCCGAGTTCCAGGGCAATCCCAAGCGGTACCGCATCCCCCACTACGGGATGTTCTTCTTCCTTGTAGCCCGGTACGGACGGATCGGGCTCATTGTGGGGAATGAGAACGACGGCTACCTTGGGGCTGTGACCTTCTCCGATTCTCGCCCTCTGTGGGAGGAACGTATCCCGGGTCTTGGTATCCTGCGGGGGCTGGGAGGGCCGGAGGTCGAGGTTCTGGCCTCAGAAGGTGTTCCGGTGGAGGTCTCTCACTTCTCCTTTGACGGCACCTGCTGGCAGCATGAGGTGGGGGGATGGGCCCGGCCGGAATTCAAGCCGAACCCGCAGCGCTTTTCTCTGAAGCACTACACCCCCGGATTCCTCATGCTCAGTCGATACGGGGAAAGCGCCATCTTCTTCTACAACGAGAACGACGGGCAGCTGGGTGTTCTGCCCCTTGCGGGGGATGCCCCGGATCTTCAGGCGCGGGTGGTTGCTGCCCAGGGGGATTTCGGGTTCCGTCTGTTCTCGGAGCTTCTCGAGGAGGAAGCAGGCAATGTTGTCCTCTCGCCCTTTGGCCTTTTCCTGCCCCTGGCCGTGAGCTATGCCGGATCTTGTGGGGAAACCCAGAAGTCCATGGCCCTGGCGCTTGGCCTTGAGGGTCTTGGGCTTTGCGAAGTCCAGGAAGGCCATGCAGCGCTTCTTGAAAGCCTCCGTGAGGACGACCCCGGGGTGTTGTTCCACAAAGCCTGTGCCCTCTGGGTTCAGGAGGGTTTGCCGGTCAGGGAGGGATTCCTCTCCGAAAGCAGGGCGTACTACGGCACCGAGGTGGAAAGCCTGGACTTTACCCAGCCAAAGGTCCTTGAAGCAGTGAACGGCTGGGTTCGGGAGCACACCAAAGGAACGATCGAGCAGATTCTCGAGCGTATCGACCCGGAAACGCTTGTGATCGTCACGAGTGCGGTGTTTTTCCGGGGCGCCTGGACAGTGGCTTTCGACAGGGATGAAACCAGGCCCGGTCCATTTTTCCTTCCCGGGGGAGGGACGAAAACCTGTCCGTTCATGACCCGGTTGGGGGTTTATCGGTACCTTAAGGGAGAGGATTTCCAGGCGGTGGCTATCCCCTACGGGAGGGAGGGACGGTTCAGCATGTACCTCTTCCTCCCCAATCCCGGTGTAGACCTTGAGGATTTCATCCGTTCCCTGAGCTGGGAACGCTGGGAGGCTCTGGTGCAGAGGTTTCGGGAGCGGGAGGGGACGGTGAGCCTGCCCAGGTTTCGTCTCGCGTACGGTGCGAAGGAGCTCCGGGATGTGCTGAAACGCCTGGGGATGGGTCCTGCGCTGGTGCCCGGGGCAGACTTCTGCAACCTCCTTGAGGGCGAGGCCTACATCAGTAGCGTCGTGCACCGGGCTTTTGTGGAGGTGAACGAGGATGGAACCGAGGCCTCGGCAGCCTCGGCTGTGGTGGTGTCGAGGGGGATGGGGGAGACCTTCACCCTGGTGGCCAACCACCCTTTCTTCTTCGCCATACGGGATGACAGGACAGGTGCGTTCCTCTTCCTGGGTGGGGTTTTCGATCCAGAGGGTGAGGTCTGACGTCACGGGAGGAAGACCACGGCACAGCTCAGACCGGCAATGTACGCCAGGATGACGGCAAGGCGCCTTCCCGAAAACGTGTACGGCCTCTCCCAGGAGGGGATGAAACCGGGGAAGAGGCGTGAGTCGAGGGCTTCTTTCGTCCTCTCATAGTGGGTGAGGGCATTCTTGAAAAGGAGTGCCCCAATCTTTCCGCTATTTCGGACGGCAAGGCGCCAGGTCCGGAATCCTCCCCGAAGACCTATGGTCACCACGAGGCGGTGGCATTCCTCTTCAAGGACAAGGATGAAGTGCTCCATACCCTGGGCGATGGTGCAGAACTCCCGTAGCGCCTGGAAACGCGAGAGAAAAAGGAAGATATCTCCCGGAGGGGTGGTGAAGAGGAAGAAAGTCAGGGCAAAGGCCGAGAAAGTGGCACGGAGAACCACAAGGAGGACAAAATCCAGGGGGTATTCAAGAAGGAGGACGAGGCTGGAACTACCGACAAAACCTAAGAGGGTGAGCGTGGAGCGCAGAACCCACCGCCAGGGAGTACGAAAGAAGAGGTGGAGAGAAAGGAAAAGCCCAATGTTTGCGGCAAGGAGCGCACCGCTTCTTGAGAACCCCAGGAGGATGATGGGGAGGAACACGACGAGCATTTTCTCCCCCGGGTGAATGGTGCGCCCCCGACTTTCGCAGGCGAACATCACGACGTGCCGGAGCATCAGTGCGTGCTTCGCTTCCCGAGGATGTACCCGATGATGAGCCCTCCTGTGGCTGCCTGCAGGGCGAAAATCAGAGTTTCGATTTCTCCTGAAGGTGGTTCCCAGAGAGGGGAGAACCAGGGACTGAAATCTGGGGCAATTTCCTGAATGATCGCCTGGGCTTCTTCATCGGCTCCCGCAAGGTCTCCCTGGTGCTGTCCAAGGCGGAGGGAAACGAAAAAGAGCACCACGCAGCAGAGGAAAAGCAGGAGAATCTTCCCTTTCATGCTATCCTCACCCCCAGACGGGTAAGCTCAGCGCCCATTCGGGTCTTAAGGTATTCGAAGAGCGCTACGGTTAAAAGTCCCTCCATGACGGCCAGGGGAACCTGGGTAACGGCGAAAAGAGACATGAACCTGGCGAAAGAGAAGAGGAAAGACCGTCCCGGAAAGGCCAGGGCAAGTTGAAAAGAGGTCACCACGTAAGTGGCAAGGTCAGCCGTGAAGGCGGCGAAGAAAACGGCCGGAGTCAGACGGTACCTTCGCAGGAGCTGGAATACCAGGAATCCCGTAAAAGGTCCCGCAATGCCCATGGAGAGAATGTTGGCCCCCAGGGTGGTGATACCCCCGTGGGCTAAAAAGAGCGCCTGGAAGAGGAGGACGAGGGAAGAGAGGAAAGCAGTGACCACGGGACCGAAGAGGATGCCTGAGAGTCCTGTTCCTGTGGGGTGGGAGCAGGAACCGGTGACCGAGGGCAGTTTCAGGGCAGAGAGGAGGAAAATGTACGCTCCGGCCAGGGCGAGGAACATCCTGGCGTGGGAATCCTGCATCCTTCGCACCTGCAGAAAGCCCAGAAGGACAAGAGGAACACTCAGGGCGAAGTACACCCCGCACCACAGGGGTGGCAGAAAGCCCTCCGAAATGTGCATGGCGTACACTGGAGGCGTAAAGCAAAGAAGGCCCACCACGCTGCAGAGCACCACAAGAGGAACACGCACAAGGTCCACCTCCTCTGAGGAATAAAAATGCCCCTCCCGAAAGAGGGGCATAATCTCTGCCATTGCCCTTCCCTCCGAAGGGTTAGCATCGTTGAGGGCAGGTCTCCTGGCTCACGGGTCATCCTCCTCCCACCTTCCCAGGTGTTCCCCAGTGGTTGGGATTCGTCGCCGTATACAGTAGCGGGGGCTGCAGCGGATTTTCACCGCTTTCCCTTTTAAGCCCTAAGGCACCCTCAACGGACCGTATGCACTTTTTCTCCCATTATAGACGCTGAGGGGGAATCCTGCAAGGGTTACTGGCTCTGCGATGACGCTCCGCGAGCGCTCTTGAGGATTTTTTCAATTTCTCTGTGGCAGCACCGTCCTGAGGGGTTCTCGGTAAGGCAAAACCCCTTACTCCCAGCGCCAGTCATCCTTTGGATGTCTTCCAGGGTTTTTGCCCCCTGGCGGATGGTGGAGAGTATCTCCTCTTCCGTGACCTGACTGCAGTAACAGATGTACTTCGGAGACGCTCCGTCCTTGTACCATACGGGGACTTTGAGGTCTTCTGTTTTCAGGGTCTTCCCGGAGGTGTCGAAGTAGACCACCGGACAGTGTGGGCTGAGGCAGAGGTAGTAGGTTGTCTTTTCGTGTACAGTATCCCTCAGGTTTTCCTGCACCAGGTGCTTCACGGTGAGGGCCAGTACATTCTGACCCTCACCGTGGCATGCAGGGCACGACGCCTTCTTCATGGTCTCAGGAGCGGAGTTTCTGCAGGGCTTCCTTGAGTTCCTCAACAGTCGGGACCTTCCCCGAGAAGAGTACCGTTCCATCAACGACCACGGCGGGAGTCATACGGACTCCTGCTCTTGCAAACTCTCTTGGGTCGGCAACATGGGTCACCTCTGCATCAATCCCCAGAGCTTTGCACGCTTCCCGGACATTTTGCTCGGTCGCCTTGCACTTTGGGCATCCCATGCCGAAAACGGCGATATTCATTGGCATTCACCTCCTCAGGGAGCAAAGATGAAGTTGCCGAAGAACCAGCCGACCACCGTACCGAGGAGCACGATGGTCGTAACGTACACCAGGGCTTTCTTCCCCCCGAAGACCCGAGCAATGGCCAGCCAGTTGGGGAGGCTCAGGCCGGGTCCGGTGAGGAGGAGAGCCAGTGCCGGTCCCTTGCCCATGCCGAGTTTCATGAGGGTGCTCACGAAAGGCGCTTCGGTGAGCGTGGCGAAGTAGCTTATGGCACCGATGAGCGTGGCGAGGAACGACGACCGAATGCTGTTCCCTCCAAGCCAGGCACGAATCCACGTCTCGGGAAGGAGCTTCCCGATAACGCCGACCACGAAAACACCGAGAAGAAGCAAGGGAAAGATGAGCCGCACGAACCAGAGGGTTTCCCGAAGCCATTCCCGTATGGCTTTCGGGGGAAGGGTGAGCTTCGCGTACACGGCAAAGAGCACGGTGAGTACTGCCCAGAGGATGACCTTGTGGAGGTAAGGCCCGCTCCGGATGAGGTAATTGGGGAGAAGGAGCGAAAGGAGAACGAGGAAGAGGAGAAGGGCACTCCGCTTCTCAAGAATGGCACCTTTTGGCTGGCTCTCTCCTGAGGGTGCAGGTGCCGTATGTTCTTTCTGGAAAACAAGGCTCATGGTGCTGCCGACAAGGAAAGCCATGATGATTGCCGCGACCACCCGGGCAAGAGCCATGGAGGCCCCAAGGAGGCTCCCGGTGTAGGTGAGGGCAAGGATGTTGGTGGCCGGAGCCACCCAGAGGATGATGAAGGCGACACCGATACTTGCACCCCCAAAGTAGAGGCCGCTTGCTACGGGAATCACCGTGCAGGAACAGGCAGCAACAAAGAAGCTCGCTATGCTTGCTAAGGAGAACGAGGAGAGTTTCGACCGTTTCTCGCCGAGGTATTCGAGGATCACTTCCCGGTTGACGAAGCTGACGATACCCCCTGCAAGGAGAAAAGCAGGCACAAGGCAGGTGAGAACGTGCGTGGCCACGTAGTCCCTCAAGGCCAAAAGCCCGGCAACGACTACATCGCGCATGGTGCCTCCACCCCTTGTGTGTCTTCCTCTATCACGCTTCCATTATACTCCCTGTGTCAATGCTGCCCCGCTACGGAGTTTCTGGTGTTTGGGGTTTTCCTGACGCTGCCTTCGGGTATAATTGGGAAAAGGAGGTTGGAGAGGTGGTGCGCGTTCTCGTTCTTGTGCTGTGCATGGTGGTGTGCTGTTCCTCTTTGGCTTCAGCTGAGGAGTTCGTGTCCTATGTTTCTCCTCTTGCCGGTTTCGTCATAGCTTTCCCTGAAGGGTGGGAGGTCGAAAATCCTCCGGAGTCTTTTGACCCCACCCTCATGCTTTCGGCCCGTTCCGGAGAGGCCCGGGTATGGGTGACCCTGGAGTACCGGTATTACGCTTCTTTTGACGCCTTCAGGGAACAGGTGCGCAGCGACATCCTTCTGTACCCTGGTGTGCAGATTCTCGGTGAGGGGAGGACCGAGATCGACCATGTCCCTGCCTACTGGTACGTGTATTCCTTCCCCGAATGGGGACGGGAAATGCAGGGAATCCTCTACCTCTTCATGAGGAATGAGGGGTTTTACCGGATTATCTGCTGGACGTCAAAGGAAGCCTTCGACGCAGTCTTCCCGACCTTTCGGAGGATTGCTCAGAGTTTCACGATGAGGGCGGAACGGACGTTTTCCGAATGAGGATGACGAAAGAGCACCTGAAGTTCACCATTCTCGTTGCCGTTGTGACACTGCTTTCGGGATTTTTGCTTTTTGCTCAGGTTCGCTTTTCTGTCCCCTTTTTTGCTCGTCTGAGCATTGCCAACAGTGGTCCTCTTTCGTGCACAGCCGGGGACGTCCTTCTCGTTGTGGCTCCTCACTGTGACGATGAGGTCTTCGGGGCCGGAGGGTTCATCTACGATGCGGTGAAGCAGGGGGCCACAGTCTATGTGGTTGTGGTGACGAATGGCGAGGCCTTTCGGCTTCTCGTGAGTCGACCAAGCCGGGCTCCCCTTCTTGGAGACCGCCGGCAGAGAGAAACCTTAGAGGCCCTTGAGGTTCTGGGAGTCCCAAAAGACCACGTGTTTTTCCTCGGGTATCCTGACCGGGGTCTGGAACTCCTCTTCTATGAACACTGGTTGCCGGACATCCCTTACTTTTCCCGCCTTACCCGAAGAGAGTTCACTCCGGATACGAGCTTCAGGCCGGAAAGCCCGTACTGTGGCAAGAGTGTGGTTGCTGATCTTGAGGAAATTCTCCGTATGGTGCGGCCTACCCTCGTTCTCACCGCATCCCCTTTTGATACCCACCCTGACCACCGGGCAGTGTACAACTTCACCATGTATGCGCTGGAGCGTCTCCGCTATGAGGACCCTTTCTTTGAGAACACCCGGGTGTTCTGGTACCTCGTCCACTGGAACCTCTGGCCCCACGGGAGCCTGACCGGACCCGGGGTGAAGCTCCTTCCCCCCAGGGAACTCCTTGTGCCTACCATCCGGTGGCAGTACTACTTCCTGGAGAAGGACACCGTTTTCGCCAAAATGCGGGCAGTCCGGAAATACCGTTCTCAATCTGCGGGAGGATATCCTTTGAGTTTTGTTCGGGCCAACGAGCTTTTCGTTGAGGCCCGCAAGGCCAGGATTCCCACCCTTTTTGAAGGGATTACGGTTGATGGGCGATGGGATGACTGGGATGGACCAAACATTGCCTTCTCCTCACCAGAAGTGCGAATACGGCAAAACGGAGCTCGGAAGACCTCCTCGCCCTTTTTCCTTGCCATGGCGAAAGACGCTGAGTACCTGTATCTTGCCGTTCACCACCTGTTCTCGAGAAAAGTGACATACCGTTTCCATTTCCTGCCCGTTGTTCCCCTCCAGGGTGGGGAAACTGTTGTGGATGTGGAGGTGGGAACAGAGGGGCGGAAGGTCATCGTGATTCCCTCAGAGGATGAATCTCCTGGGACCCTGCGATATGCCCTGGGATGTGATGGTCTTGAGGTGGCCGTTCCCCTTGCGCTTTTGCATCACGCTGCGACCGTCTTTTTCCGGATGGAGGTTCTTGAGGGAAAGAGGGTTCTTGCTGAAACCATCTGGAAGGTGTTGACATTCTGAGGAGGAGAAACAGTGCCGGAGCTTGCGGTTCTTGTGCTCTTTGGCGGAAAGTCTGTGGAACATGAGGTTTCCTGGGAATCGGCTCGAAATGTCGTTGCGGCGCTGAACCCTGAGAAGTACAAGGTGCTGCTTGTGGGTGTTGGCAAAGACGGCCTCTGGCGGCTCTGTGAGCGGGAGGACCTTGAGCGAGGGGAGTGTCCCAAGCACCGTGAGGAGGTTGTGCTCCTTCCCCATCCTGGGGGAGGGAGGCTCTACAGCCTCTCCCGTAGGGAGGTCGTTGCCGCACCGGACGTGGTTTTCCCCCTGCTTCACGGGACTTTTGGCGAAGACGGAACGCTTCAGGGGCTTCTTGAGATGGTGAATCTCCCGTACGTTGGTTCTGGGGTTCTGGGCTCTGCCATCTGCATGGACAAGGAGGTGACCAAGAGGCTCCTGCGGGAGGCAGGGCTTCCGGTGGTGCGCTTCCTCTGCATCACGGAAAGCACCATTCCCAGTTTCTCTGAGGTCGCTGACATCCTGGGGGTTCCGTTTTTTGTGAAACCAGCAACCCTTGGGTCTTCGGTAGGTACGGCGAAGGTGAAAGGCAGGGAGGATTTTGAACGCAAGGTTACCGAAGCCCTTCAGTACGATGACAGGGTCCTCCTTGAGGAGTACATCGCCGGGAGGGAAATCGAATGCTCAGTTCTGGGGAACGAAGAGCCCCTCGTCTCACTCCCCGGAGAAATCGTTCCGCACTACGAGTTCTACTCCTATGAGGCCAAGTACCTGGACCCTGAAGGGGCGCTCTTGCTTGTTCCCGCTCCTCTTGATGAGCGTACCACAAGGAAGGTCCAGGAACTCGCCCTTCTGGCCTTCAAGGTATGTCGGTGCGAGGGTATGGCCCGGGTGGACTTTTTCGTGCGGGGGGAGGAGATTTTCATCAACGAGGTGAACACCATTCCGGGGTTCACGAAAATCAGCATGTACCCGAAACTCTGGGAAGTGAGTGGCATCCCTTACGGGGAGCTCCTTGACCGCCTCATTGAGCTTGCCCTGGAGCGGGCAAGGAGGAAACGAAGGCTTAAGCGGAGTTTCCGCTAAAGGTTCAGGAGGCGCCCGAAGGTACCTTCGGGCGCCTCCTTCTTACTCCACGGTGAGCTGGACTTTTCTGTCACCGAACTTGCTGCAGTGGGCGAAAACCTCAAGGACATCGCCCTTCTTCGCATCGACAATGAGGTACTGGGCTTGCTGTTCCTGGGCCGAGAGCTGGGAGAAGAAATACTGGCGAATGACCTCCTTCCCGTTCAGGAAGACCCGGACCTCGTCGATGTAGTGGTCACCTCGAGGGTCGGGAACGCTGTGGAGAATACGGATCGTAAGGAGTGACGTTTCGGGATCGAAACTTGCCGCAATCTGTGATGGAGGATGGGCAAGCGCTAAGTTTCCTGCGAAGACCGAAAGAGCAAGGCCAATCATCAGGCAGAGGCTTTTCGGCGACACTGGCGTCTCCTTTTTGGGGCTTCTTCGACCTTGACCATAGGTTGTCCACAGCACACGAGCTCTCCACCGCCGACTTCCTTCACTTCCACCACGTTACCGCAGACCTCACAGCGGAAAACCTCTCCCACCTTTTCCACCCGGGGCACTGCAAACCACCTCCTGGATATTTTTTATAGAGGAACCCGTTGAGCTCCTTTCCAATTCCCTGGATTCCCCTATAATGGAAGCGAGGTGATACGGTGGACGCATTTCTAACCTTTCTGAAGTCCTTTGTGGTGCTCATCGTTATCCTCGACCCTTTCTTAGGGATGGCGACCTTTCTCACCCTCACCCGCAAAATGTCCGAGAGAGAGCGAATGGAGCAGGCTTTCCTCGCCGTTCTTGTAGCCTTTGTGCTCCTTGTCGTTTTCCTCTTTGGAGGACAGGCTTTGTTTGCTCTTCTTGGGATTTCCTTTTCCAGTTTCATGGTGGCGGGAGGGGTAATCCTGCTCCTTCTTGGCATTGAGGACATCCTGGGATTGCAGTTTTCCAAAAAAGAGGCTGACACCAGGGCCATCGCCGTGGTTATCGGGACACCGCTTCTCTGCGGTCCGGGAGCCATCACCTCCATTATTGTTCTTGCAGGAAAGTACGGGTATTTCATTCCTTTCCTGGCCTTAGTGAGCACCCTTTTCGTCACCTGGGTGTTGCTCCTTTTTGCTCCTAAGGTTGCGGCGTTCCTTGGAGAGCGGATTGTGGAGGTGCTCTCAAGGGTTCTCGGGCTTTTGCTTTCGGCCATTGC
>JAPWUU010000096.1 GCA_028275365.1 Candidatus Caldatribacterium sp. | reverse complement strand
CATACTCGTACGCGTAGTACTCGATGAAGAAGGCCAGTTCGCTGAAGAAAGGATGGGCGACCGTGGGAAGGATGATGCCCAGGATATTGGTTCGCCTCCGCAGGAGGGACCGGGCAATCTCGTTCGGCTGGTAATTGAGTTCTTTCATCGCCCGGTATACCTTTTCCCGGGTGGCTTCACTGATGTATCCTCTGTTGTTCAGCACCCGGGAAACAGTGGTGACGGTTACTCCTGCTCTCTTCGCCACGTCCTTAATCGTCACCGCTGCCATTGCCATCCACCCTCTCGCCCTGTTTCTCTGGAGGTATAGTTTACAGGAAAAACGTCATTCCTGCATCAGGGGGTTTCCCCCTTGCCTTCCGGAGGCTGGCAGCGGGGGCAGAAGTACGTACTCCGGGAGGCGATGACCTTCCGCACGATTGGGGTCCCGCAGCTGGGACAGTGGCTCTTTCCGTAGACCGCAAGGAGACGCTGGAAATTCCCCTCTTCCCCCAGGGTGCGCCGGAAGTCCCGGATGGTGGTTCCCCGCTCTTCGATCGCCTCCTCAAGAACCTCCCGGACGGCAACGAAGAGTCTGGCTTTTTCTGCTTCAGAAAGCGATGAAAGAGCACGCTCAGGATGCAACCGGGCCCGGAAGAGGATCTCGCTGGCGTAGATGTTGCCGATGCCGCAGATGCCTCTCTGGTCTAAGAGGAAGTCCTTAAGGCGCCTCCTTCCCTCAAGGAGGGCCCGGACGTTCTCCAGGGTATACGCTGGGGACAGGGGGTCAAGGCCGAGTTTTTCGGAGAGTTCCTTTTCCTCCCGGAGAAAGGCAATCTTCCCGAGCCGCCGGGTGTCGCAGAAGAGGAGGTGCTCTCTGGAGGACAAAAGGATATCCATTCGCTCGTGCTTTTGCGGGACGTTCTCTTTTGCCAGAAGGAGCTTCCCGGTCATCCCAAGGTGTAGCGCCAGGTACCCTCCTTCGGCAAGGCCAAAAAGGAGGTACTTCCCCAGGCGCCTGACCCCGATGATGGTCTTTCCTTCCGCTGCTTCTTTCGGGAAGCCGAAGCGAGGATCCCGAATCTCCACCCGAACGATGCGCTTTCCCCGAAGGAGCGGCTCAAGCTCTCTCCGTAAGACCTCAACCTCTGGGAGTTCCGGCATACTCCTATTCTACCAGAACTCCCTATGCTGCGGTGACCGTAACGGTGGCAAGACCAAAGGAACAGTTCCCAGACCTATCACACACCTTTACCATAACAGTGTAGGTTCCCGCCTCCGTAAAGGTGTAGGTGAAGGTGGGGATACCCCCTGCGCATCCCTGGGGTCGGCCGTTCACGAACCACTGATAGGAGACGATTGTGGACTCGTCCTTTGCCCGGGCAAGGAAGGTGAGGGTGGTTCCGGAAGAGACCCTTGAGTTACTCGGCTCAATCGTAACCTCGGTGGGGGGCCAGCAGTCCTCCCCAAGCTGGAGCACCGGGAAATTCGCCATGATGGTCTTCGTCATGGTGTGACCGGCATCATCCCGTAGCGAGGCTCTGAGGGTAAGGAAGAGGTTTTTCATCCCGTAGTGCTTCCAGAGGTAATCAATGGTGTCCTGGAAAAAGAGCGGGAGGTTCGTGAGGACATAGGGACTGGCCTCTCCAGGTTGAGGAATGGTGGGCTCAGGGGAGACGTTGGGGGGAACGTAGTAGGAAAGCACCGGGTCCTTGGCGAGCTCGGCGACTTCGCCCTTTTCCGTGGTGTAGGTGTAGGTCAGGCGCTCAATGGTGAACCCCACCTCATTCAGGGGGTACACGACAAGGTCGAAGGTCAGTCCCTGGGGGAGCTCAAACTTTTCCGGTCCTCCGATGTCTGGGGGTGTGTTGAAGACGTAGTACATCCGTACCTCAGCCTCAGGGTTGATGACGTTCAAAAGCCCCTTACCGAACCAGTTACACCCCGAAAGAACCAGCACCACCAGGAGACAGCAAAACGGTATCAGGTACCATCGCATGTTTTCCCCTCCTCAGAAAGTTATCCGCAACCCCACAA
The DNA here is from genome assembly GCA_028275365.1 of Candidatus Caldatribacterium sp. Lineage (GTDB taxonomy): Bacteria > Atribacterota > Atribacteria > Atribacterales > Caldatribacteriaceae > Caldatribacterium. The sequence continues at coordinate 2,226 of JAPWUU010000096.1, read as the reverse complement.
AAAACCCCCTCAAAACGCAGGTCGTCAAGGGGTGTCTTCTCTCCGGTCAGAAGACCGCTGTAGCCGGCAATCAGCGAGGTGTTTTTGCTCACCCGCCACCTGCCCTCAAGGTCGAGCCGGAGGTTCGTGACGGAGGCCATCTGGTAGGTGAGTCTTCCCTCGAGGGAAAAATCCCCTCGTCTGTGCGCTCCACCCAGGGTCACGAAACCCACCGCGTCCTCCCCCACCCATCCTGTCCCGAGGCGGAAAAAGTACGTGGTGTCGTTCCGGTCCTGCTTCCGGCTCTCGAAAAACACCGACCACCCCTGCTTTTCCGGGGTTCCCTCCCAGCGAATGCCAAGGCATTCTCCCGCGACACGGTACGCAAGCTCAAGGTTTCCCCAAAGTGGCTTTCCTGAAAGGTCAGTCAGAAGGTTTCCGCGAATTTCCACCGTCTCCTCCCACCTGGTTTCAAACCCCACGTTCAGGAAAGGCCCGGGAGATCGGTGCTCCAAAAAGACCTGGGTATCCCAAAGGTCTCTTTCTGGCGAGGTGGCCTGGAGTTTCAGGGATGGTCCATCAAGGCGGGCAAGGGAGGGAACGTCCCCGGGGTTTTGCCTTTTCGCTTCCACAAGGAGCACGAGCTTCTCGCTTCTTGTTTCCCTCTCCGGACGCCCTTTCGCAGACCGGCTCTCAAAGAGCTTCCGGGCTTTACTTTGGGTTTCCTCGTATGCCTCAAGGACCAGAGGGGTGACCACGCCTTCCTCAAGAATTGCCGAGGTTTTGAAGATCCTTCGCACCACGGTGAGAGCGTCTTCTCCCGCGATGTCCGTCACCTCGACTTCCAGATTCATCGCGATGCGCCCATCCTCGCGATACGAAGGTTGTACCCGGAGACCCGTGCCGAGTTCCACGACCTCTAAAGCCCCCAGGTTCCCCTCCTCCACCCTGTAGTACACTCTCTCCCCTACCCGGCTTTCTCCGCACTCTCCTTCAAAGACGAGGAGTTCCTGCTCCAGGCGCCGGGTTGCCTCTCCTCCTTTCCCCCTGAGGGTCAGCTGCCCCTGAAGCCTTTCGCTATGCTTGGGGCTGGGGAAGGTGAAAAGCTTCTGGGTGTCAAGAAAGGAAAATCCCGAATCCTCGAGGAGTTTTTCCTCACCCTCAAAAACGACAACCCTGAGAAGGATGTGTTCCCGGGGGCGGTCAAGTGCGGCAACGGCGTTTTTTATCGCCTCCCGACCCTCTTTGGGCCGACGACGAGAAAGCGAAACGGTGAGGTGGGGAGGAGATTCCCTGCGAATTCCGGATGGAGCGCAAGGATTTCCCGAGACGTTCTGAAGCGGGTGGTGCAGGTTTCGACATCGCTTATTTTGAGGTACTCGGGCGTTCCCTCCTTTGGTGTGCCAATGGAGTACACCCTGTTCTTTTCGTGCCACGCGATTCCGGTCCCCTGGAGGATGAGGTCCAGTGCGTCCTCAAAGGCTATGGATTCCCGCCGCACGTTCACCTTTCCAGGGACGTCCTCGAAGAAGACCACTTCCACCCCTGCCTGGAAGGCCACGGTGGGGATGGCCTCTTTTCGGGGAATGTCGGGGCAGAACAGCGTGACGGTCTTTGCCTCGCTTTTTGAGGAAATGCAGAGCACGCTGAGGACAGAAAGTGCAAAAAGCCAAAGGCATTTCTCACAGGATGCTCGGGGTGATGAGGATGACCACATCTTTGTCCTCGCTGGTTGTCTTTTTATGGCGGAAAAGGGCCCCGATAATGGGGATGTCTCCAAGGAGAGGGACCTTTCCTTCGGTGGTGACCTCGATGAGCTGGCGCAACCCCCAAGAACCAGGGTCTCTCCCGTTTTCACCCGGACCGTTGTCGACACAATGCGACAGCTCACTACCGGGAGGTCCTGAAGCCCTGCCCCCACGACGTTACTCACCTCAGGGCTCAGAGTGAGAACGATTTCCTCTCCATCCACCACATAGGGCCGGACCTTCAGGATGACCCCAGCGCTTATGGTTTCAAGGCTCGTTGTGGGGAAAGCAGGGGTTCCGGTGACAATGGCGTAGTACTCCTCCCGAGTGACCCGGATTTCTCCTTCCTCTCCGTCAAGGACCACCAGGCGAGGATTAGAGCGGATACGGGCCTTCCCTTCCTTTTCGAGGAGGTGGATGGTTGCGACCACCCGCTCGAGGCGCTGGAAGAGCCCCCCGATGCTCGCAAGTTCCCCAAACTGGAGTCCGTAGGGTCCCG
>JAPWUU010000095.1 GCA_028275365.1 Candidatus Caldatribacterium sp. | reverse complement strand
TCACCTATTCCTCGGGAAAAGGCGGAAAAAGAGAAAGCCTGCTCAAAAAGAGCAGGCTTTCTCTTTCTTAATCGTTCCGGGGCTTGACGATGAGTTTAATCGCCGTTCGCTCTTCCCCGTCGATGGTCACGTCGGTAAAGGCGGGAATGCACACAAGGTCAATGCCGCTTGGCGCAACGTATCCCCGGGCAATGGCGATAGCCTTAATCGCTTGATTCACTGCCCCTGCCCCTATGGCCTGTATCTCTGCCACGCCCTTTTCCCGGATTGCACCTGCCAAGGCACCAGCAACTGCATTGGGATTGGACTTTGAGGATACCTTGAGAACGTCCATCGTCGACTCCCCCTTGTCCACAAGATGAAAGATTTCGTTTCTCCTTCCACATCAAGTACTCAAACGTGCTCCACAAGAGGTACGGAAAGACGGAAAATCTTCTGCGCTTTCCCTGTAGTGTCATCCACCTCCACGACAATGCCATTGAGCTTCACGTTTTCCTTCGCCACTCGGTACTTCACTGGCATTTGCGTGAGGAATCTTCCAACGATGTCTGCTACCTCAATTCCGATAACCGAATCGTGAGCACCCGTCATACCGATGTCAGTGATGTACGCTGTCCCCTGGGGAAGGATACGTTCATCGGCCGTAGCCACATGGGTATGGGTTCCAAACACACACGAGACCTTGCCGTCCAGAAACCACCCCATTGCTATCTTCTCCGACGAGGCCTCAGCATGAAAATCTACAAGGATAAGCCGCGTCTCTTCGTGGAGATATTTGAGCTCCTCTTCCATCCTGCGAAAGGGGCAATCCAAGGGAGGCATGAACACACGGCCACTGAGATTCACAACTGCCCAAACCTTCCCCCCCTTCTCCAAGATGAGCGATCCCCTCCCTGGAACACCATCGGGGTAATTCAGGGGACGGAGGAGACGGGGCTGATGCTCAATGTAAGTGACAATCTCCTTCTTGTCCCAGATATGGTTGCCCGTAGTGATCACGTCCACCCCGTACCCCAAAATCTCCTCACAGACCTCCGGCGTTATCCCCAAGCCTCCTGCGGCGTTCTCGCCGTTGACGATGACGGCATCAATCTGCAGCTCCTCCCGAAGCGACGAGAGCTTCTCCCGAAGCACTCGTCGCCCTGGTTTCCCTACCACGTCCCCTACGATGAGGAATCTCAAGCACTCATCCTCCTCACTACTTGGCGTATTCAACAGCCCGGGTTTCCCGGATAACCGTCACCTTGATCTGCCCTGGGTACTCCAGCTCTTTCTCAATCCGCTTCACCACGTCTCGAGCGAGCTTCGCCGCACCAGCATCGTCAATCCGGTCTGGCTTCACAATAATGCGTACCTCGCGGCCCGCCTGAATGGCATAGGCCTTTTCCACACCCTCGAAAGAATCCGCAATCTTTTCCAGACGCTCCAAACGTTTAATGTATGCCTCAAGGCTTTCCCTTCGTGCTCCAGGGCGCGATGCCGAGATAGCATCTGCCGCCTGCACAAGCACAGCCTCGAGGGTCTGGGGTTCGACATCACCGTGGTGCGCCTCAACGGCATGAATAACTTCCCACCTTTCCCCATATCTTCCAAGGAGCTCTGCTCCAATCCTTGCATGGGGTCCTTCGACTTCGTGGTCCAGAGCCTTGCCGATATCATGCAGAAGTCCTGCTCGCTTCGCCACCTGCACATTAGCCCCAAGCTCTGCCGCCATCATGCCGGCAAAGTGCGCCACTTCCTTGGCGTGTTGCAGAACATTCTGCCCGTAACTCGTACGGAAGTAAAGTTTCCCCAAGAGCTTCACGAGCTCCGGGTTCATGTTCTTGATGCCAGTATCAAAGAGGGCCTGTTCTCCCTCCTGGAGGATCTTCTCCTCAACCTGGGCTTTGGCCTTCTCGATGAGCTCCTCGATACGAGCAGGATGAATACGACCATCCATGATGAGTTTTTCAAGAGCGATGCGAGCAACCTCTCGTCGTATGGGGTCAAAGCACGAGATGATGACAGCTTCCGGCGTATCGTCAATGATGAGATCAACCCCAGTCATCATCTCAAAGGTCCGGATGTTCCTTCCCTCGCGGCCAATGATGCGCCCCTTCATCTCGTCGTTGGGAAGTGCTACCACGGATACCGTGCTCTCCACCGTGAAGTCTGCAGCGTAGCGCTGGATGGCCTGACCAACGATATCTCGAGCAATCCTTTCTGCTTCTTTCTTCGCCCGTTCTTCGGCCTCCTTTATCCTCAAGCCAACTTCGTACTCCAGGGTTTTTTCCACGCGTTCCAGAAGTTCTCGTTGCGCCTCTTCCACAGAGAGCCCTGCAATACGAGAAAGCTCCTGAATCTCTCTCGCCTTCAGGGCTTCGACTTCTTGTCTTTCCCGCTCAAGGGCTTCCTGAGCCTTCCGGAGAGCGTTCTCCGATCTCTCAAGCTGCTCCATCCGGCGTTCCAGCATCTCCTCCCGTCGAAGAAGACGGCCCTCGAGGTTCTGCAGTTCTTTCCGCTTCCGCTGAATTTCTTCTTCAAGTGCCTGTTTTTCCCGGAGGACCTCTTCTTTCGCCGAAAGGAGCGCTTCCTTCTTCAGGCTCTCTGCCTGACGGGCAGCTTCCTCAAGCATTTCCCGAACCCGAAGCTCCACGCTCTCCTTTCGTCTTTTCAGCTGGAAGTTCACGAAGAACATACCTGCTACGAACCCTATTGCCGCTCCTAAAAAGATGTATATCGGCCCCATAGGCTGGATTCACCCCTTATTCACTTTTCAATGTGCGGACCAAGCCTTGGAAATATTCTAATCGCACCGGGAGGGCAAGTCAAGGACGGAAAGAACCGAAAAAGCGCGACCACCCCTGCTCGATGGCCTCTTCTGCAAATCCCCTGGTTCTGAGACGACGCCAGAACCGCTCACGGTCTTCCTCTCTGGCCTGCCAAAAGGACAATAACCCCACCACATCCTCAACTTCGGCCTCAAGGGGGTAGACACTGCGGAGTTCAGCAAGAAGCAGCGAGGGGATGCCCCTTTTCTTGAGTTCATGACGCAGCGCAAAGAACCCCCTGGGGCTTCTCTGACGCCGCTCCTCAACATACGCACTCACGTAGGCTCGATCATCGAGGTACCCTCTCTCAGAAAGCAGGGCGATCGTCTCCTCCAGGACTGCGTCGGGAAATCCCTCGCGCCGCAGAGCCTCCCGGATTTCCCAGGAGGTGCACATCCTCCGGGCAAGTTTCTGCAGCGCCCGTCTTAAGGCTTCATCAGTCGTTAAGGGCAATTTTCGGGTCAATTCCCATCTTCTCCAGGGAAGCCAAAAGAATCTTCTGGGCGACTTCGGGATTCTCTTTCAGGAACTGGCGCACTCCCTCCCGTCCCTGTCCCAGTCGGTACTCGCCAAAGGCATACCAGCTTCCTGAACGCTTGACCACTCCTGCTCCCTCGGCGAGATCCAGGATTTCCCCTTCTCTCGATATGCCCTCTCCATAGAAGAGCTCAAGGTCCGCATCTTTAAAGGGGGCAGCGAGCTTGTTCTTGACCACCCGCACCTTCGTCCACGCCCCGACAATCTGCTCGCCTCCCGTCCGGATGTAATCCTTTTTGCGAACATCGAGCCGGACTGAAGCGTAGAACTTGAGTGCCCTTCCTCCCGGAGTGGTTTCAGAGGGACCATAATTTGTCCCAATCTTCTCGCGGAGCTGGTTGACAAAAATGGCCACAGTTTTCGTCTTGCTGATATACCCTGTGAGCCGGCGAAGGGCCTGAGACATGAGTCTTGCCTGGAGGCCAACCGTGGGCTCCCCAATGCCCCCTTCAAGCTCCATCCGTGGAGCAAGCGCTGCCACAGAGTCCAGGACCACAATGTCAATGCTGCCACTGCGCACCAGGGTATCCACGATATCCAGAGCCTCCTCAGCTGTCGTAGGCTGCGAGATGAGAAGCCTGTCTATCTGAACCCCTATGCGGCTGGCGTAGGCAGGGTCCAGGGCATGCTCGGCGTCGATGAAAGCCGCGATGCCACCCTTTTTCTGAGCCTCAGCAATGGCATGGAGGGCAATGGTGGTTTTGCCCGAAGCCTCCGGTCCGAAGATTTCCACCACCCGTCCTCTGGGAAACCCCCCGACCCCTAAGGCGATGTTGAGGAGGATTGACCCGGTCTTGATCACCTCCACGTCAGCAGCAAGCACGTTCTGAGAAAGGAACATGATGGCTCCTTTTCCATACTTCTTCTCTATGATACTCATGGCCTGCCTGATGATTTCTTCCCTGCTATCCCTTCCCGCCTCGTTCA
>JAPWUU010000094.1 GCA_028275365.1 Candidatus Caldatribacterium sp. | reverse complement strand
CTCCCCGGTTTTCGTATCAAGGGCCCCGGTGGGCTCATCGGCGAGGATGAGCTGGGGGTCGTTGAGGAGGGCCCGGGCAATGGCCACACGTTGCTGCTGACCTCCAGAAAGCAGGGTGATGCGCTTCTTCGCAGCATCTTTCAGGCCTACCCGCTCCAGGAGATACATGGCTTTCTCTGTGACCTCTTTGCCGGGTTTTCCGGAACCAATCCAGTAGGGGATGAGGACGTTTTCTAAGGCGTTGAATTCGGGAAGAAGGTAATGGAACTGGAAGATGAACCCCAGGAACCTGTTCCGAAAGCGCGCCAGCGCCTCGTCAGAGAGCTTTCCAAGGTCCTGCCCTTCGATGAGAACGTGGCCGCTTGTTGGGCGGTCGAGGGCCCCGATGATATTGAGGAGTGTTGTTTTTCCCGATCCCGATGGTCCGATGAGCGCCGAAAACTGCCCCCGGGGAACGGTCATGGTGATGTCAAAAAGAACCTGGTACTTCACCGCTGCCCCATAGACCTTGTTGACCTTTTGCAGTGCAACGAGCACCGGCTCATCCATTACGAATCACCTCGATAGGAACGAGTTTCCTGGCCTGCCGAGCAGGAGAAACGGATGCAAGGAGACTCGCCACGGTGGAAATCACGACAATGGCCAGAAGTGTTGCAGGTTGCACGGTAATGGAGAAGGAAATGGCACCACCGCTGGATCTTGCCGCCTGCTGGAAAAGGCGAATGAGGAAAAACCCCACAAGAGCTCCCGAGAGCGAACCAAAAGACCCCAGGATAGCTCCCTGGGCGAAGAACACGAGGCTCACTCCAGTATCGGTCGTGCCCATGGCCTTGAGGATACCGATTTCCCGAATACGCTGGGTGACCGAGACTACAAGAACGCTGGCAATCCCCAGGGTCACCGCAAGGAGCACAAAGAACTGAATGAGATAAGAAGAGAAGCTCTGGCTTCGTAGAGCACTGAGGAGCTGCTGGTTTCGGGTTTGCCAGGTTTCGATGGTGTATTCGGAGAAGACCCCCCTGAGCTCTTCGGCGATGCGCTCGGACTGGAACACCTGGTCGATCTGGATTTCTATAGCCGATATGGCGCCTTCCAGGTCAAGGAGCGTCTGGGCCGGGGTAAGGTCCAGGAAGACCCAGGAGGCGTTGATGGCTTTATTGTTCAGGTCGAAAACGCCGTTCACGGTGAACGTTCCGGTTCTCCCCAAAGGAGTGGCGATCGTGATGATGTCCCCTACCTCAAGCTGCAAATCCTCAGCAAGGACCTTCCCCACAAGCACCCCGCTACCACCGATCTGGGGGATTCCCCGAATTGTGCGTTCCCGAAGCTCATAAATGCGGTCTGCCTTTTCGAGAACAACCCCCTTAAGGAGCACGCTTTTTGTCAGTTCGCCCTTGCGGACCACCCCGGAGCCTTCAACAAGAGGAGAAACAGCCCGAAGGTCAGGGCGAGCAAGGAGTTGCTCTTCAATACGCTGCCAGGAGGGAATCTTCGCCTCTTCCTTCACCGGGCCAGCCAGACGGTCAACAACCAGATTCCCCGAGGGACGGAGGAACGAAAGGGGTGTGCGATCTTCCGGGACGATGAGGATGTGGGGAGCATCTCCGACGGTCTGGTCAATGAGGTTGGCCTGAAGTCCGGCTATCAGGGAAGAGAGGAAAAGCTGGATGGCCACCCCCACGGTGATGCCGAGGATGATGAGAAAGGTCTGGGAACGGGAGGTTGTCAAAAAACGCCAGGCCATAAGGAGGGCAAAGCGCAACATATCACTCGGTGCTCCTTTCGCCAAGAACCACGCGTTTCCCCTCTCGAAGACCCCTCGGGGGAAGGAGAACAGTTCCGGGGGGAAGATCGGTGGTCTGTATCCACTCTTCAAAAGGCGTGAAACGCAAGAGGCGCACAGGATACGCCTTTCCCTCTTTGGCAACCCACACGGTGTCCTCATCTGCGAGGTACCGCTTCGGGAAGGCCAGGACTCCTTCTTCTTCCCGGAGGATGATTTCTACATTGACCGCTGCATTCGGTTTTGTGCCGGTGAGGGGTGCGTCAAAGAGCAAAGTAACCTCCACCGTACCCTGGGCGGTATCGATGGCCGGGGCAATCCCGGTAATGGAAGCGACGAGAACTTCTCCCTGAGGGTCGGCCTGTTCCCGCACCAGGGCTTTCATGCCCGGCCGGATCTTCCTGTACTGCCGCTCATCGACGCGGATCACCACCTGGAAGGGGTTCTCCCCCAGCACCACGACGGTCTCTCCTGCCTGAACGAACTCCCCGGGGTTCTTCGGAAAGGCAACGACAATCCCATCAGCAGGGGCATAGAGCAGGTGCCTCCGGGCGTCGATTTCAGCCTGAAGAAGCTCAAGCCGGGCCCTCTCGACTTGGGCTTTGGCCTCGAGAAAAACGGGGCCGTCTTCCTGAACGCCCATGAGGTTCAGCCGGGTGGTGCGCTCTAAAGACAGGGCGGTCTCCCAGTCCCTTTCGGCCTTTTTCAGTTCCTCTTCCGGGATACTCCCCTGACGAAAGAGGAACTGGGCCTTCTGGTACTGTTCAAGCGCCGCCTGGAGGTTGATGGTTGCCCTGCGGTGTTCTTCTTCGGCCAGTTTTCGCTGGTATGATTCGATTCGCCTGAGGTTGACCTCGGCAAGGGCCAGTTCCGTCCGGGCCAGCTCCAGGCGGTTCTGCTCCAGGGAATCCTCAAGGGCGGCAAGGAGTTCTCCTCTCTGGACCCTCTCCCCTTCCTGGGGAGATGCTTGCTGCAGGATTCCCGACATCGGGAAGGACAGGCTCAACTCCCGGGAGAACCTGATGCGACCGGCAGCCACCAGGGTTTCGAAGAGGTTCCGGGGTTCAAGCACGAAGTACTCCGTTTTCTGCGGGGCGAAATTGCGGTACAGGAGGAAAGCACCGAAAAGGACAACGGGGACAAAGAATGGCCAGAGTCTTCTTTTCATCGCCCAACCTCTCCACGTGTGCTGGAAGCAGTAGTTTTAATCTTGCAACAGAACTACAGGCGCCTTTATTTCCCAGTGTAACGGAACACCGCTACAGTAGGGATTGTGAAGACTCGAAGAGGTTGAGGTGTCCGGAGAGAAATGGCGGAATACTCTACAGAAGGGTGGTTGTACCACCCTTCTGTAGAGAGGGTCACACGGCCTGTGGTGGGTTGGCAGGATCGTAGCGGCTCATAAGGAAGATGGCTTTGGTGGGACAGGCCATCATACAGGCCCCGTCACCGATGCAGTTCTCAGGACGGACAACTTTCGCCACTCCGCCCTGAATCTCCAGCACATTGGGTCCCAGTTTCTTGCAGAGCGAAACACAGTGAGCGCAACCCATGCAACGAACAGGATGGATTTCGGGGATGTTCCCCTTGACGAAGGTCCGTCCGAAAGCGTGGGCCAACTCGGCCTCGATTTTCATATTTTCCACCGTTCCACCTCCAGGGGATCCATTTTAGGTATTGTAGTTCAAAATTCCTTCTTTGTCAACACACGATACTCCCGGGATAGCGTCAACTTATCGTAGGGGGATTTCTCAAGCCTTCTCCACTCCTGAACTCTCTCGCCATGGGTTTCTCCCCTTTCCCTCACCCATCCAGATTGCAGTCCCTCATATCACAGGAACCCAGGACATACTTTGGGTCAAGGCCTTGAGGGTCATACGGAGAGTACTCACGCTTTGCGCATCACCGGGATGGTGTTATAGACTTCCCGGAACACCTCTTTCCCCCTCTCCTGCTCTTTCTTGATGGGTTCAGGGGAAAGGGTGAAGGGAGGGAGATGCTGCCTTTGGGTTCTCAGGAAGTCGTGCCGCACTGAGCACCCATTGAACTGCAAAGCTCGGAAGATATCCGCGGTCTCCTCCCTTCCTCCCGAAGCCCATGGGACGATGGGAGAGTCGAGCTTGGAGGAGAGGCTTCCATGGGCTTTGGCACTGACTGCAACCTGGGAGTTTCTGGCATTCTGGGTTACCTTGCGAGTTTCCAAGAGAGGTAGATGGAGAGGTTTCCAAGACCTCTTTGGTCTCTGGGATTCTTCCCCCGGGAGAGGGCCTTGAGGAGCAAGGCTTCGACTTCCTCCCAGGAACCCTCCTCGATAGCCTTCCAGAGTTCCCCTCTTTTATGAGGTTCAGGGCATGCTCCCTGGATGCTCTGCGCCAGGTGGCAGCGAGGGAGGATGAGATGTCCTGGGGGATGATCTTGAGTCCTTTCACAACCCTCAGTCTCCCCACACTGTTCATGGTTTCCCAGAGCTTCTCTGCAAACTCCTGGAAATCCATCCCCTTCTCCAGAAAGTGGAGGGAGCATTCCAGAATCCTCTGGAACCCTGATATCCATG
>JAPWUU010000093.1 GCA_028275365.1 Candidatus Caldatribacterium sp. | reverse complement strand
CCGGGGGCGGCAAGGGGGAGAATTACCGAAAAGAAGCTCTGCCCCACTCCTGCCCCATCCACAAACGCAGCTTCATCGAGTTCCCTGGGGATCTCGTTGAAGAACGTGATGAGAATCCAGGTACTGAAAGGTGTGGTGATGACAAGATGGGCCAGGATGAGCGCCCACCAGGTGTTGATGAGCCGAAGGCGGGAAAAAATCACATATAGCGGCAGGGCCGAGGCAATGGGCGGGAGCATGCGGATGGAAATGATCCAGGAGACAAAACGCATCCCCCCGATTTTGAAGCGTGACACCGCATACGCCGCAAGGGCAGAGATGACCGTTGAAAGCAGGGCCACAAAAAGGGCCACTACGATGCTATTCCGCAGGTACGGGGTAATGGTGGCGATGGCCGTGGTAGCGCTTCCAAAGAACCCTCCCTCCACGCCCATGAAGTTCCCCAGCGTCCACGAAGAGGGCCAGAACGTCGGAGGCCAGGTGAACCACTCCTCGCTTTTCTTGAAGGCAGTCGTCACCAGCCAGTACACTGGGAAGAGGAAGAAAAAGAGCACCAGAGCCACAAGCACTCCCTTCACGATCCCTTTCACCCATCGCATGATCCTTCCTCCTATAGCTCCAGCGTCTCCCGCAACCGGAGCACCCGGATGAGGAGACTCACAAGGAGTGATACGGCAAGAAGCAAAAGAACGCTCAGGGCCGAAGCGTACCCAATGTCCCAGCCAAAAGAAACACCGACCTTGTAGATGTAGAAACTGTAGGAATGCGTGCTCGAGCCAGGGCCTCCAAAGGTCACCATGTAGACGATGTCGAAAATTTTCAGGGCATCGATGACTCTGATGATGAGCACCACAAAAAGGAGGGGACGCAGAAGGGGGAATTCGATGTACCGGAAGGCCGAAAAGCCACTTGCCCCGTCGACAAAGCTCGCCTCCACAACATCCCGGGGAAGGGATTGCAACCCTGCGTAGAGGACGAGGAAGACAAAGGGGGTCCACTGCCACACGTCAATCAGAATAACCCCAAGACGTGAAAAGAACTGTGTCCCAAGCCAGGAAATTTTGGGAATCCCCAGAAGGGAGAGAAAGTAATTCACCGGACCGAATTCGAAGTTGTAGAGCATTTTCCAGGCAATTCCTGCCACCACTGCCGGCACCATCATGGGGATGAGGAGGGCACTTCGGAACACTCGCTCTCCAAAGGTGTCCCGAAGGAGAAAGGCGATGGCCATCCCCAGGAGGATCTCCAGAGGAACAGCAACGGATCCCGCAGGATATCCCGGTAATTGGAGAAGCCAATGAATTGGGGTTTCTCCCAGGACGCAAGAGAATAGCGGAAAAAGGACATGTACACCATATACCCAAAGGGGTACATCGTAAGACCAAGGAGGATGACAAGGAGCGGGAGAATCATGAGAAAACCCACACGTTGCATCCGTCTTCGTGCAAGCATGGAAATCACCCGAAAAACGAGGGGCGCTCGAGCGCCCCTCGTTCTCGTTCATCTCCCAAGAATCTTTTTCCACTCATCGGCCACGAGGTTCAGCGTTTCAATAGAGTTCGGTTGCTGTCCGAGGAGGATTTCAGAGAGTGTCCCAACGAGGATATCTTCAAGGCGAGGCTCCTCAGGAATCCGGGGACGGTGGGAAGCACCGTCAAGAGATGCAATGTAGGCCTCTTTGAGCCACGGAGAGTCGGCAAGGACCTCCGGGTCTTCCACCACGGATTTCCGGGTCGGACCAATGCGGTACTTGAGCCACTGGATTTTGTCGCCTTCTTTGCTCGTCGCATACTGGATGAAGCGGAAAGCCACTTCTTTGTTCTTCGAAGCCGCGTTAATCCCAAGGCCCCATCCACCGCTCACCGGCGTTCCACCGGGCATGACCGCAACACCGACTTTTTCCTCAAAAGGCTGTAATAGCGGAGACTCCTTCCAGCTCGCAAGGCACGCCGTCCACTGGGGCACCATGGCCACCATACCTTTACCGAAGGCCTCCAGGGTCTCTCCATAGTCAGAACCGAGGGGGTCTGGAGCGTACTGCATGAGGTCAATCATGTCCTGGAGTGCTCGAACGCCTTCTTCGGAGTTGAAGGCCGGAAGCCCATCAGCGGTGAAGTAGTCACCCCAGTCGAGGTCGACTTTCCCAAACTTCGCAATGCCCTCGGGACTTCTCCGGTACGGTCCGAAGAAGTTGAGGTACATGTAGAAGAGGGTGTGGGTTCGCGGGAACATCAGGGCGATACCGTATTCTGTGGGGGAATCGGGGTTGAATTTCTTGGTGAAGAACTTTGCCACCTCTTTGGCCTCTTCCCAGGTCTTCGGGACAGCGAGGTCTCTGCCGTACTCTGCCTTGAACTTCGCCTGAAGCGCAGGGTCACTGAAGAGGTCCTTCCGGTAGAAGAAGAACATTGCGGCACCGTAGAACGGGTAGCCAATGCGCTTGTCCTTCCAGTAGCCATAGACGTACTTTGCCGTGGGGATGAAGTCCTCGTCATCGAAGTTCGGATCCACAAGCTCCGGATGCTCTTTTGCAAAAGCCTCAAGGTCAAGCATCCCGGGGGCAATGGCTCCAGCCGTCATGAGGTCCCAGGTGGTGACGTCAAAAGACCCTGCACCACTTGTGAGATCCTGCAGAATCCTCGGGTAGAGCACCTCCCAGGAGAGTGGGGTTACCTCAATCTGCACATCGGGGTTTTTCGCCATGAAGTTCTGGGCAAGCTCATGGAGTGCATCGGCGTTATCCGGAGAGGACCAGACGACGAGGTTCACAGCACAGGCGACCGAGACAAAAAGGAACACCAGAACAACCGCAAGACCAGTCACTATCCCCTTTCTCATCTTTTCTCCTCCTCCTTTGAGGGGATGTAGAATTCCATGTTGCTTCGCATCACCACCACAGGCTCAAGATACCGGCACGGTGGCGGAACAACTCCCTCCACCAGAAACCGAAAAAGGAGCATCACCGCCTCAAACCCCTGACGATACGGATTCTGGAAAATGGTGGCATAGATCACCCCCTTCGAAAGATACGGCACCATCTCCCCAAAAAGGTCGGTAGTCACCACTGCAACACTACCGGCACGACCCGCCTCTTCAAGCGCCCGACACACTGCGGGGGAATTCGCCGTGGCCACGTATATCCCTCGGAGATTGGGAACTTCCCAGAGTGCACGGAAGGTACTCTCGTACGCCAGGTTTTCGTCTTCTTCGTTCTCAAAAACACGAACCACTCCATGCCCAAAACGCTCCCAGGAAGCAAAAAACCCCTGGACTTTCTGGAAGTGGTCTTCGATGTCGAGCGACCCCACCATGACGGCAACAGATCCTTCCCCCTGCAGGAAACGAGCAATGAGTTCTCCCGCAAGTTCTCCGTTCTTCCTTGGGTCCACATACACGGCACTCAGGCGCTTGCTCCCCGGAGCGTCGGTGGACACCGTTACCACAGGAACGCCACGCTCAGCAAACCGGTCAATGTACGCATTGAGCCGGCTTCGGTGCCCGGGGACAAGAACAAGACCGTCAATCCGCTCTCCCAAAAGACCTTCAAGGGCTTCCTCTTCGCCCTTTCCCAGAGCTTCCACTTCACGAATGTGGGGAAGAACCCGAAAATCCCGAAGCTCCATCGTTGCATCGTGGAACCCCCGCCGGACATCGTCGTAGAAGTAGTGGAGCTCCCGGGGGAAGAGCGCAGCAAGCACAACAGGAGTGTTCCTGGAGAGGACGCTGGCAACCCGATTCGTTTCGTACCCAAGTTCTCTGGCAACAGAAAGCACTTTCTTCCGGGTCTCGGGATGAATCCCCTTCCGCCCGTGCAGGGCCCGATCAACCGTCCCGATAGAAAACCCCGAAGCCAGGGCAATATCCTTAATGGTTGGGCGTTTCCTGGGCGTCATGACCGTTAACGTTCACGGCACCATTATACCACAGTACCGCGCCTGGGAAAATAATAAAATTAAGAAATTTCCGGATGCGTTCCATTCTCCTCCCTAAAGCACTCAAAGAGGAACAACGAAAACCCGTCGATCCTGTGGAAGACCTGGACTCCAAGAGCGATCAAAGGATTTTGCTAGACTCAGGCAGGCAAATCCTCCCCAACGCGTACCGTGACGCTCAGAGGGGTACTGGGAAGAAGGAGACCTCAATCCAGATGGAAAACCTCTTCCATCTCTGCCCACCATTCCCCCTCTTTTCGGGTCTTTAGAGGTTCCTGGCAGGGTTTACAGAGAGCCCACCACTTCTGTGTGATGGGGTCTTCAGCCATTTTCTTCATGTCTTCCTCGTAATTCTCTCCGGTGTACTCATAGTAGCTGAAGAGATACCCGTCCTTGTAAAAAATAGTGTAATTTTGAATGTGGCAATCCTTGATGGTCTTCAGAACCTC
>JAPWUU010000092.1 GCA_028275365.1 Candidatus Caldatribacterium sp. | reverse complement strand
GCGGGGAGTACAGTCCTTGGAAGCGTCCTTGTCGGTTTTCTCGGGAGATTGCCCCTCTCATGGTCCTGCCTCTGTGGAGCAACCATTCCTCCGGTAGCCCTTCTTGGAGATATGTTTGAGTCTGCTCTGAAGCGGAGAAGCAGTGTCAAGGATTCCGGAGGGTTGCTTCCTGGACACGGAGGTATTCTGGACCGTTTTGACGCCTTTTTCGCCGTTGGACCTCTGGTGTACCTTCTTGCTTTATTCGGGAGAGGATGACCATGCGCGTTGCACTCCTTGGGTCTACAGGCTTTCTCGGAGAACAGATTCTCGAGGTCCTCAGCACACACCGGGACTTTGAGGTCGTGCTCCTTGGGGGTTTCCGCAATGTCGCGAAACTCCTTGACCAGGCAACTTCCTTCCGCCCCCGGTACGTTTACAGCCCTTACCTTGAAGGACTCTCCACCCCCTTCCATATCCTTACTTCCTGCGAAGCACTTGAAGCGGTTCTTCTTTCTGATGAAGTTGAAGGGGTCTTCTTCGCCGCAAGTGGTGTCACCCTTTTTGAGACTTTTCTTAAGCTTCTGCGAACGGGGAAAACTCTCTGGGTGGGGAGTAAGGAGCTCCTGATTCTTGCAGGGGACTTGGAGGGCAGTGGATTACTTTTGCGGTATCCCCATCTCATTCCCCTGGACAGCGAGCACAACGCCCTGTGGCAGATGCTCCGGTTGCTCCCCAGGAAAGAGATTGCCAAAGTGTACATTACCGCTTCAGGAGGACCCTTCTACGAATGGCAGGGGTCCTTTGCCGACATCACCCCCGAGATGGCCCTGGCCCACCCGAACTGGAAGATGGGAACCAAAATCACTGTGGATTCCGCAAATCTGGTGAATAAAGGCCTTGAGGTGATGGAAGCCTTTTTCCTTTTCGACATCCCCCAGGAGAAAATTGACGTGCTTATCCAGCGCGAAAGCATAGTCCACGCTCTGGTAGAAATGAAAGACGGATTTACCTTCGGGGTTTTTGCCCCTCCTGACATGCGCCTTGTCATCCAGAACGCCATTTCCCCAAGAAGACTCGAACATCCTTTCCAGCGCCTTCGCTTTGCGGAACTCCATGCCCTGCGTTTTGATTACCCGGTCCCCCAAAGATTCCAGGGCTTTTACCTAGCGCTGTATGCCCTCTCCAAGGGCCAGGGTTATCCCACGCTTTTTTGTGGTGCCGATGAGGCGTGCGTGCATCATTTCCTGACACGGAATATTTCTTTTGAAGATATTCCCTCGATTCTGGAGCAGGTTCTCGACCACGACATATCTCCTCCTCGGAGTGTCCCTGAGGTCCAGCGCCTTTTCCAGCTGGGGTTCTCTCAAGCTGAAGCACTGATTCGTCAAAGGAGTATCCTGCGGTGATTACCGTTTTCGCCTTTATCTTCGTCCTGAGCCTCCTTGTTCTCGCCCATGAGTGCGGTCACTTCCTCATGGCTCGTCGTTTCGGAATCAGGGTCCTGCACTTCGCCCTGGGCTATGGGCCGAAAATCGTCTCCTGGATGTGGAGGGGTATAGAGTTCTCCATCCGGATGCTCCCCCTTGGGGGATATGTCCGCATGGCAGGGATGGAGGGGAACCTCATCGAGGGTCCAGGGGAATTCTCTGTCCCTTCTTCGGAGCGCTTCGATACGAAACCCCTCTGGCAGAGAAGCCTCGTCGTCCTTGCCGGTCCCCTGATGAACCTCATCCTTTCGGTGTTTCTCCTCTTCATCGTCTTCAGCATTTCGGGCATTCCCACAGGACGAATCGCGGTTCTTGAGGTAATGCCTGGTGGTCCTGCCGAAAGGAGCGGTATCCAGAAACGGTGGCAAAGAGCGCCATGACGGTGCTTGAGTGGTTCGTACTGAGCCTCCTTGGAGTTCTGTACACCATCACGGGGAGATTCCCTCTTGAGGTCACCGGGCCCTTAGGTATAGCGCAGATGGCAGGACAGGCAGCGGCTTTTGGTTTTGTGAACCTCCTGGCCTTTGCAGCAGTGATCAGCGTTTTTCTGGCCCTTTTTAACCTCTTTCCTATCCCGGTCCTCGATGGAGGTCACCTTCTCATTTTCCTCTACGAGAAGGTAAGGGGTCGGCCTCTTGAGGAGGAAAAGAAAGGTATAATATATCTCATCGGTATCGTCTTTATCTTTCTTCTCTCCATTTTCGTCACGTACCAGGATGTTCTCAGAATTGTAGCGGGGAAATGAAGCGGCGGAGAACTCAAGAAGTTCCTCTCGGTTCCCTGACAGTTGGAGGGGATTCCCCCGTCTGGGTAGAAGCCATGGGAAGGAAGCACCCGGGGGAATGGGTGAGCTGCCTGCGGGAGATTGAGGAAGCCTTCTCCCAGGGCTGTGAGATTTTCCGAGTTGCTGTTTTCGACGATTGCGGTGTTTCGGGTCTTCGGGAAATCAAAAAACGAAGCAGAGACCTCCCTCTTGTGGCGGACATCCATTTCACCCTCCAGCTTGCCTTCCAGGCCATTGAGGCTGGAGTTGACGCAATCCGCATCAATCCTGGCACCGCCCGTGACGTCGGCCTTTTGGAATCCTTGATCGACTTTGCCCGAGACCGGGGGGTTACACTTCGCATTGGGGCGAACACGGGTTCTCTTCCCCCGTCCCTGCGCGGCAAGAAAAGGAGCGAAGCGCTGGTCGAAAGCGTTGGTCTGTGTGTGGAGTTAGCGGAAAAGAAAAACATGCGCCGCCTGATCCTCTCAGCAAAGTCCCCTGATATCGAGGAAACCATAGAGGTGTACCGGAGGCTGAGTAGAATCTTTCCGTATCCTCTACACATTGGGCTGACCGAGGCAGGAGGTGGACTTGAGGGCATCGTGAAATCTTCTGTAGCGTTAGGGGTGCTCCTTGCCGAGGGCATTGGGGACACCCTCCGGGTGTCCCTGACGTCACAAAGCCCTGTTCTTGAAGTGAGAGTGGGATGGGAAATCCTTGAAGCCCTCAACATACGGTCACGGGGCGTGACCGTTATCTCTTGCCCAACCTGTGCCCGGGTCAGGGGAAATGTGGTATCATGTGTCCAGAGGTTCAGAAGGGCTATTGCGCCTTTGGAGAAGGTCGCCAGAAAGACGCCGCTTAAGGTCGCCATTATGGGGTGTGAAGTGAACGGTCCGGGAGAAGCCAGGGAAGCCGATTTTGGTCTCGCCTTGAGTTCGGGTGGGAAAGCAGTGCTTTTTGCTCAAGGCATGGTGACCGCTGTGGTACCACAGGAAGAGGCTCTGGAAAAGCTCGTTGATCTCGTCAGGGAAGCAATCCGGAAAGGGGAGGAGAGAAGCCGGTGAGGATGTCCTTGCTTTTCGCCCCAACCATGAGGGAAGACCCCCAGGAAGCGGAGGTTGTGAGCCACCGCCTGATGCTCCGAGGGGGTTTCATCCGCCAGCTCTCAGCCGGGGTGTACACCTTTTTGCCCCTGGGGTGGCGAACACTGGAGAAAATCATCCGCATCGTCCGGGAAGAAATGAACCGGGCGGGGGGTCAGGAACTCCTCATGCCCGCCATGCAGCCCGCAGAACTCTGGAAGGAGACCGGTCGCTGGGATCTGTACGGACCGGAGCTTGTCCGCTTCCAGGACCGGAGGGGAAGGGACTTTTGCCTTGGCCCCACTCATGAAGAGGTCATCACCGACCTTGCTCGGAGGGAAATCCGCTCGTACCGTCAGCTTCCCCTCATGCTTTACCAGATCCAGACGAAGTTCCGGGATGAAATCCGCCCGCGTTTTGGCATTATGCGGGCACGAGAGTTCATCATGAAAGACCTTTACAGCTTCGATCGAGACGTGGAAGGGCTACGGGTGAGCTATCAGAAAATGTACGAAGCGTACTGCCGCGTTTTCAGCCGCTGCGGGCTCCGGTACATTGCCGTTCCAGCGGAAAGCGGGGTGATTGGAGGAGACGTTTCTCACGAATTTCTCATCCTCGCAGAATCTGGGGAAGAAAAGGTTTTCGTTTGTCCAAGCTGCGACAATGCCACCACGGCCGAGGAAGCCGTGTGCCCCCAGTGTGGGGGGGTTTTAGAGGAGAAGCGGGGCATTGAGGTCGGCCACATTTTCCAGCTGGGAACAAAGTACAGCGAACCCATGAAAGCCTATTTCGTGGACCGGGATGGGAAAGAAAAACCCCTGGTCATGGGTTGCTATGGAATAGGGATTGGGCGGACCATGGCAGCAGCCATTGAGGCCAACCACGACGAGAAAGGCATTTGCTGGCCGATCTCTCTCGCGCCCTATGAGGTTGTGGTCATTCCGATCAACATGAAAAAGGAAGGGCATCGCCAGGCAGCTGAAGAACTGTACGGGAAGCTGTGTCAGTCTGGTTTTGAAGCTGTCATCGATGACCGGGAAGAAAGTGCAGGGTACAAGTTCACCGAAGCAGACCTTATCGGCTTTCCTCTCCATATCATTGTGGGAGAAAGGATGGAACGGAGC
>JAPWUU010000091.1 GCA_028275365.1 Candidatus Caldatribacterium sp. | reverse complement strand
GCGACATCCAGGCAGCCCTGCAGGGTGATACCGTCATCGGCAGGGAGATGATGGGGTACCTTGCCGAAAAGGGGCGGTCAAAGGCAAGACAGGGTGGCTCGAAAGCCTTTGACGAGCTCACCCCGAGGGAAAAGGAGGTGTTGCGTCTCATCGTCCAGGGAAAGGACAATCGGGAGATTGCTCAGGAGCTCTTCCTGAGCGAGAAAACGGTGAAGAACTACGTGACCAATATCCTCACCAAGCTCAACCTTGAAGACCGGGTGAAGCTGGTGATTTTTGCCATTCAGGAGGGGTTCTCCCTTGAGGAGGATACCCCCAGAAAGGAGGAGTACCCGTGAAGTACCTTACCATCACCACGCTCTTTGCGCTCTTTCTGGTGGCCGGGTGTTCCATGAGTTCGGGGACCTTTCCCCCGGGGACGGTGGCCACCATCGGGGCGGAAGTCAATCAATTCTTTGCGGACCTTTCGGAGGCTCTGCGGTCAAACGACGTGGAGCGGGTCCTCGGGTTCTATACCCTTCCTTTCGAGTACGTGGATTACGAGGGGACGGCAATCACCATTGCCACGCAGGAGACCCTGAGGACCTTCATCCTCGAGACGACGATGACCGGAACCATCCTTGAGGACGAGTTCCGGAACCTCAAAGTGGTCAACATCCTCAGCGAGGACAACGTGGTGGTCACCGTTGACGAGCACTGGGTGCAGGAGTACGGAGGGTCCACCTACTCGGGGACGGACCACCTGCGGGTGACCCTGGTGAAAGTTGCAGGGAGCTGGAAAATACGGAAAACCGAGCTTTTAGGTTTTGAGTGACTCCGGGGTGGGCGAAAGTCCCACCCTCCTCCCCTTTTCCGGGCAGTCCCTGCTTCTTCAGGACAGAGTCCCGGAAAAGGTGGCAATACTTCCCTGCCCGCTTTAGACTTTTGCCTCTTTGGCTTCTTTCTCTCCCGCAGGATAATGAGGGCACCAAATTCAAAAGGAGGTTTGAGCGGTGAAGAATCTCTTCTTTGTGTCCCTCGTGGTGGCGGTGGTTTTGGGGCTGGGGCTCGCCTACGCTCAGGATGTTTCTTTCACCGACAGCGGCAATCTCAACAGTATCGTGGCGGTTTCGGTGACCGGGGCAACGGTGCTCCAGGACAACTGGTTCTGCGTGGACCAGGGGCTGGCAATTCTTCAGTCTTCCGGCAACGTCACGCAGACGACCGGGAACGCCGGGGCTGGTGCCAGCACCGATACCGGAAACGCCAATGCTGGGGAGAGCATCACGGCAGCCCTTGGTCTTGGAGCATTGCTGGGGTTTGGTTACGGCAACGCGTCCGGTGGGAGTTACGGTGGGAATACCGGCGGGAACGGTACCGGCGCCATCGCAGGGAACGTCCCCATCGGGGTCAGCGGCAATGTTGCCCTGGCAGACCAGTCAAGCTTTGTGGTGGCCAAGAACGAAAGCGACGCTAACGTCATCACCCAAGTCATCACCAAGGTTGCCCGTGTGAACCGGGTCAAGATCGAGGATAGCTACACAGAGACGGAGGGCGGAAAGCCAAGGAAATAACCACCCGCAGTCGAGCTTCAAGAGAAGGCCCCAGGGTTTCCTGGGGCCTTCAAAATTTTTTCCTAAGGAGGAATTGCTATGAGGAAAAGCAAAGGAGTTATTGTGGGGGGTTTCCTTCTGGCTCTATGCTTTCTTGTGTTCGTCAGCGGAGCCTGGGGTGTGGAGAGAGGCGTACGGAGCCCGGGTGTGGCTGGAGTTTTTCCAAGCCGGATCCTGCGGGGGCACAGAGTGCCTTCGGTGGGAGCTCCCACTGAAAGAATAGACTTCTTCTCCTCGGGAAGCGTTTCCAGTTCTGGCAATTCAGACCCAGCGAGTTCAGCCTCAAACGGTGCGTCCTCGAACTCGAACAATTCTTCTCTTCCGGCAAATATCAATTTCTACCTCAATCTCCTCGGGGTGTCCATAAACGGCCAGGACATCCTGCAGGGGAATACCCTCACGAGTGCCCAGCTTGCCCTTCTTACGCAAAGCGCCAGCGCTGACCTTATTGCCCTGAACATCGCCAACATCATCCAGAACAACATTCAGCTTGGTCTCAACATCAACGTCTCCCCTATCGTGAACGTGGTGGTTTACAACGCGCTCTCGGGAACCGCAGAAACCCCGGTGAACATCGGGGATATCACCGTGGGGGATGTCAATGTGGGGCCGATCGACATTTCCGTGGAAGTTCCCTCCGGTACCGGTTCGGAAACAGAGGGTGGAGGCACGGTATGAGGATGCTGCTCTTTTTCGTTCTTTCTGGGACTCTGGCCCTTGCGCTTCTGGGGTGCGCTGGGGAGGGGAAGTTCGCGGCTTTTGAGGGAAAGCCAGAAGGAGGAAGCTCTTCAAATTTTGTCTCCTCGGTCTCGAGTACGGTAGTTTCGGTGTCGTCATCGCAGGGGTCTTCGACGATGAGTGCTACCGTCGTCCTCTGTTCCGATGGTGAGTGTGAGAGCTGGCACGTGGAGAAAGCTCACTGAAAGAAGGGATGGGTATGTGGAAAAGATATGTGTTTGGATTGAGCGTTTTTGTGCTTTTTGTCTTCGCCATCATGGGGTGTCAGATGACCCCCGGGGAGAAGTTCCCCGTAAAAGTGCGGGGTGTGGTGGCCAACCCCGACAACACCTGTTACCTTGATTTTGTGGCCAACCCAGACATCACCGAAGGTCTTCCCCTGCCCAATGCCGACCTCACCATCGTGGGGGACCAGGGGAGCCGCCTGACTGCAAGAACGGATGCCCAGGGGGTTTTTGAGTTCTGGGGGAAAGCAGGGGAAGCCTACGTGGTCTATGCCCAGAAGGGGGATATCCGGGTGAAGAAGGGCATCACGACACTCGTTTCCTCTTCTGACGCCGGAGAGGCCAATTACTTCACCACCGCTCAAGTCATCATCTGGGAGGTGGCCGAAGAGCTCTATCCCGGCGCGCTACCGATGAAAGACATCCACCTCATCCAGCCCACCGACGCCCTGGTCCAGGCGGTAAAAGCAGTCCTTGCCGACTGCAAGGACGCCCAGGGAGACCCCGGGGTGCGAGCCCTGGCAGAAGCCCTGGTCAACACGCTCTTTGGCGCTCCCGGGGTTTTTGAGGGTCCAGCAGGCGGAGGGACCCCGGCAACTACGCCAACTCCAACCGCACCCCCTACTCCAACCACCCCTCCGACTCCAACTGTAACTCCAACTACACCTCCTGCTCCCACAGGGCCCCCAAAGCCGCCAACTCCTCCACCATGTCCTGCCTGCGGATGAACGAAAGACAAAAGATGAGTAGAGCTTCTTGAAAAAGAAGGGGCTCTACTCACTGGCCTCCTTCTCCAGGGTTTTCATCTCCTCGATGAGTTGCCTGACCTCCCCGGTATCCCACTTCAGCGGTGCTAAAGAGCGCCCTTCAGCCTTTTTGAGGAGTTCCTCCACCGCAACGCCCTCTTTGAGGAAGAAGACGGCTCTTTCCCTTTTACCCTTTTCCAGGAAGAATCTCCCGGCATAGTGGCAGACCCGGGCGAGGTTCAGGTAGTGGCCGAGCTCGAAGGGATTGGATTCCACAGCCTTTTTAAGGAAGGAAAGTGCCCGGTCGAAGTCTCCTCGCTCGGCGTAGAGAATGCCCACGTGTTCGAGAATGGCAGCGTTCCTCGGGGCAAGGCGCAGGGCTTTCTCTCCTTCTTCAATGGCCCACTGGCGGAGAGCCTCCTGGCGCTTGAGGAGGAATTTCTGCCGCAGGGCCTGGCTCAGAGCATAGTGGATTTCCGGGCTCCAGGGCTCAAAGCGGGAGGCTCCCTTGAGGAAAGAGACGGCCTCGTCCCACTTTTTGTCCTGGGCGAAAGAGTCGCCCAATGTTTTGAGGTGCTCTGAAGGTATGAGGAGAAAGCTCAGGACGAAGAAGAGCAGGCACACCATGCCGGGGAGAAGGGGAGAAAGAACGACCCTCTTTTTCCTTTCCTCTAAGAAGCTCTGCGCCAGGCACCCTGCCAGGAACCACACCCCAAGCTGGTACGCACCGAGGTTGAAGTCGACATCCACAAATCCGTGCAGAAAGCTAAAGACGAGAATCCCAAAGAGCATCCCCACCCAGGGCGTGGGGCTCTGGCGGAAAGCGCCGCTACTCGCCCGGAAGAGGAAAAAGAGGAGAAGCACAAGAAGGGTTATCCCCACAAGTCCTCCCTCGATGAGGACCTGGAGGTAGAAGTTATGGGTGCTCCTTGTGAAATAGGGGAAGGACCGGACCGAAAAGTACAAGGCCTCCCATCCTCCCCCGCCCCAGCCGTTCACAGGACGCAGGGCGAAAATCCTGAGGCCGTCGCGGTAGAAGATGAGCCGTTCCCAGACGTTACGGGTGCGGAGGCTCACATCAAGGAGCCTTGTGGCCCCACCACCCACAAGCCCGAAATGGACGGCAAGGGCAAAGAGGGAAGCCACGGCGGCAAAGAGGACGCCGATGAAGGTGAGGAACTTCTGCT